>JANPMR010000486.1:0-6125 GCA_031427055.1 Rubrivivax sp. | reverse complement strand
CAGCGCGGTCTTTACCGTCTGGCGCGGCGCCAGCATGCGCGGGTCGCTGAAAAAATCCAGCGGCGGGCCCTCGGACATGCTTGACTCCAAACAAGGTCTCCATACACATGTGTATGTGTCTTGAGCGGATGCTAGGCGGGTGCCGTCGCTGGCGCATCCGGGTTTGCACGGGGTTCCATACAGTGCTGCATGGCGGCATCGTGTCTGCATGCCCAACTGCATGCGCCACTGCAAGCCCCGCTCATGACAGCGCCTGCGGCCCGCGCCGCGCCGCGCAAGACAGCGCGCAAGCCCGCCCGCGACACGGCGCGCGCGACCCCTGCCGTGCCCGAGGCGGTGCGCGCCTCGCTCACGCCCGAGACCTGGATCGACGCCGCCACCGAGGTGCTGGTGGACCAGGGCATCGACCGCGTGCGCGTGGACCTGCTGGCCACCCAGCTCGGTGTCACGCGCGGCAGCTTCTACTGGCACTTTCGTGATCGCGACGAGCTGCTGCGCCGCGTGCTGCAGGCCTGGCACGCCCGCGCCACCGAGCAGCTCACCAAGCGCCTGGCGACGGCCCGAAGCGATCCCCGCGAGCAACTGCGCGATGTCATCTCGCTGCCCTTTCGCGGCCGCGCCGCGGCGCGTGCCGCGCGCATCGAGCTGGCCATCCGCGCCTGGGCCCGGCGTGACGAGATGGCGCGCCGCGCCGTAGACGAAGCCGACGCCAGCCGCATCGCGTATCACACGCAGGTCTTTGCCGCGCTCGGCTTCGCGGCCGACGAGGCCGCCATGCGCGCCTTCTTGCTGTACAGCTACGAGGTCGCCGAATCGGTGCTCAACCGGCAGGGCAGCGCGCAGGACAAGCGAGCGCGCAGCGAGTTCGTCGAGCGCCTGGTGTGCACCCCGCTGAAGGCGCCGCGCGGCGCCTCGTCCACCGCGCCGTAGTGGCCAGACGTCAGTCGCGCGGCGCCTGCTGCGGCTTGAGGTGCTTCGCCAGAAAGCCTTCCATCGCGCCGTAGAACTCGTACTGGTTTTCTTCGTTGCGAAAGCCGTGGCCCTCGTTGTCCTTGACGATGTAGGGCACGTCGACGCCGCGCTTCTTCAGCGCCTCGACCATCTGGTCGCTTTCGGCCTTGTTGACGCGCGGGTCGCGCGCGCCCTGCACCACCATCAGCGGCGTCTTGATCTTGTCGGCATGCAAAGCCGGTGAAGTGCGCGTCATGCGCTCTTTGTCTTTCTCGGGGTGGCCCACCATGTCGTGGAACTTGGGCAGGATGGGGCGCCAGTAGGGCGGGATGGTGTTCATGAAGGTGAACAGGTTGCTCACGCCGACGTAGTTGACCGCGGCAGCGTACAGGTCAGGCGTGAAGGCCACGCCGGCCAGCGTGGCGTAGCCGCCGTAGCTGGCGCCGTAGATGCCCACGCGGGTGCGATCGGCAATGCCCTGCGCCACCAGCCACTGCACGCCGTCGGTGATGTCGTCCTGCATCGTCAGGCCCCATTGGCCGAAGCTGGCTTCCCAGAACTTGCGGCCATAGCCGGTGGAGCCGCGGAAGTTCATCTGCAGCACGCAGTAGCCGCGGTTGGCCAGAAACTGCACTTCGGGGTTGTAGCCCCAGATGTCGCGTGCCCA
Organism: Rubrivivax sp.; assembly: GCA_031427055.1. Lineage (GTDB taxonomy): Bacteria > Pseudomonadota > Gammaproteobacteria > Burkholderiales > Burkholderiaceae_C > Rubrivivax. The sequence continues at coordinate 4,507 of JANPMR010000486.1, read as the reverse complement.
CGGGCCGCCGTGCGGGTTGACGATGCAGGGCAGGTCTTTGGGCTCGCGGCCCACTGGCAGCGTGAGGTAGCCGTTGATCGTCAGGCCGTCGCGGCTCTTGTAGCTCACGGGTTTCATCGGCGACATGTCGGCCGCGGCGATCTTGGGGTTGATCTCGGCCAGCACGCTCAGGGTGTCGGCCCGGGCGTCGTAGATGAAGCGCGTGCCGGGCGTGCGGTCATTGCTGGCGGCGACGATGAACTTGTCCTCGGCTTTTGTGGCGCTCTGCAGGTTGATCTCCATGCCCGGCACCTTGACCGCAATGCGCTGGTAAAGGCGCTCGGTGTCGGCGTCGTAGAACTTGCGTTCGACCTTGGCGGTGACGTAGTTGACATCGGTGATCTTCTTGCGCAGGCGCGACCAGGTGACGCCGCCAAGGTCGACATCCGGGTGCACGAAGACGGGCTGTTCAGCGTCTGGTTTGCGCGGGTCGATGATGACCAGTGCCTTCTTGTCGCGGCCGCGGTTGCTGATGGCGTAGAGCTGCCGGTTGTCGGCCGTGAAGGCGGCGACATCGACCTCGGTCTTGTAGTCGGTGGTGATGATGGGCTTGAACTCGCTGCGCTCGTCGGCGCGGTAGAGCACGATGCTGTTCAGGCCCTCGGTGCGCATGGCCACGCGCACGCGGCCGGCGTGGTCGGTGGCCCAGCCGACGATGTCGCCCGGGTTCTTCGCCACCAGCGTCTCGCGGCCGTTGCGCAGGTCGATGCGGTAGACGTCAAAGACTTCGGCATTGCGCCGGTTGTGGCTGACCAGGATGTGATGCGGGTCGTCCGCCAGCTCGTCCAGGATCTGGGCCCGCACCTTGTCGCCCGGTGTCAGGTCGGTGACCTTGCCCGTCTTCACGTCGATGGCGACCACGTGGTCGTTTTCGTCGCCGCCAAAGTCCTTGGTGAACAGGATGCGCTCGCTGCCCTTCCAGTAGTAGATGCTGATGTCGCGCGCGGTTTCTGCCGTCAGCCGGCGCGGTTCGCCCACCGGCGTGCTGCCGGCCAGGGCCTGTACGAAGACGTTTAGCCGCCGCGGTGCGCCGTCCACCGACACCGGCTGCATGAAGCCCAGCGTGCGGCCATCTTCGCTGAGGCGGAAGTAGGCCTTCTCGGGGTTGGCGAAGAAGTCGCGCACCGGGTAGGCCTTGGGGATGCTGGTGGCCTGCGCGGGCACCGGCAACACGAGCGCGATCGCCAGCGCCGCGCCGACGAGGCCGACCGAGAGCGTGAACGAGGACAGACGGGCGAGGGACTTCATGGGCGACACCGGCGGAGTGAATATCGGTGTGCAGTGTCCACAATTCCGGGCCCGACTGCAGCGGCGCTGCGACGAGCCGGCGTTCGGGTGGGATGAACAGCAGCCCTCAGCCAGCCAGGTGATACCCGGTGACCCGCTCGACCTCGTTCTTCGAGCCCAGCACCACGCTCACGCGCTCGTGCAGCTTGCCCGGCACGATGTCCATGATGCGTTCGTGGCCGTTGGTGGCCATGCCGCCGGCCTGCTCGACGATGAAGGCCATGGGGTTGGCCTCGTACATCAGGCGCAGCTTGCCTGGCTTGTCGGGCTCGCGCTGGTCCCAGGGGTAGAGAAAGACGCCGCCGCGGGTGAGGATGCGGTGCACGTCGGCCACCATGCTGGCCACCCAGCGCATGTTGAAGTCCTTGCCGCGCGCTCCGTCCTTGCCGGCCAGGCACTCATCGATGTACTGCCGCACGGGCGGTGCCCAGTGGCGCAGGTTGGACATGTTGATCGCGAACTCTTGTGTGTCTTGCGGGATCTGTACCCCTGCCTCGGTAAGCACCCAAGAGCCGGTCTCGCGGTCGAGCGTGAACATCGCCACGCCATCGCCCAGGGTCAGCACCAGCGTGGTCTGCGGGCCGTAGACGCAGTAGCCGGCCGCCGCCTGCTGCTTGCCCGGTTGCAGGAAGTCTTCTTCACTCACGCCGCGCGCGTGGCCCACCTTGCGCAGCACGCTGAAGATGGTGCCGATGGAGACGTTGACGTCGATGTTGCTGCTGCCGTCCAGCGGGTCGAACAGCAGCAGGTACTCGCCCTGCGGGTAGCGGTGCGGCACGACGTGGATGCTGTCCATCTCTTCGCTGGCCATGGCCGCCAGATGGCCGCCCCATTCGTTGGCCTCGATCAGCACCTCGTTGCTGATGATGTCGAGCTTCTTCTGCACCTCGCCCTGCACGTTTTCGCTGTGCGCGCTGCCCAGCAGGTCACCCAGTGCGCCCTTGTTGACCGAGATGGCAATGTGTTTGCAGGCACGCGCCACCACCTCGATCAGCAGGCGCAGTTGCGGCGGGATGTGGCCGTGCTCGCGCTGCTGCTCGACCAGGTAGCGGGTGAGGCTGACGCGCTTCATTGCGCTTCGAGTGCGCGGTCGACAACCTCGCGCACGTCGTTGCTCAGGTCCGGCCGCGCGGCGACGCGCGCAATGGCTTCGCGCGCCGCGCTGCGGTAGGGCTCGACCAGTGAAGCCCAGCGGTCCATGACGCGGGCAAAGCGACCGGCGCCATGGCCGTTGATGGCGTCGAGCTCGATCAGGCGTTCGGCCCACAGCACGTAGCCGGCGGCGTCCGTGCGGTGGAACGCCGCCGCGTTGGCGCACAGCGCATGCAACAGGCTGCGCATGCGGTTCGGGTTCTTCATCGAAAAGTCAGGGTGCTTGAGCAGCGCCTTGGCGCGCGCGAAGACGCGGCCCGGGCCCTCGCCGTGCACCGATTCCACCGGCTCTGGCGCCTGGGCCTGCAGCGAGAACCACTTGTCGAGCTGCAGCGCGTCGCCCTGCGCCTGGGCGTGGAAGCGCTCCAGTGCGGCGTCTGCCAGCGGCGACTGAGCGCGCATCAGCGCACTCAGTGCGTCCATGCGCTCGGTCATGTTGCCGGCATCCTTGAAGCGCTGATAGGCGCGGCCTGGCCAGACGCTGTCGCCCTGGCGCACCGCGTGCAGGCACAGCATGTGCAGGGCGGTACCGGCCAGCGCGCGCCGGCCGGCCTGGGCCGGTGTCGGGCTGTAGCCCTCGCTCACCTGATGGGCCTCCCAGGCCCACAGCCAGTCGGCGTGCAGGCGTTCGGCGAGCAGCGCGCGCCACTGCTCGCGCACGGTGTGGATGCGCTGCGGGTCGACCGCCTTGACCTGCTCGGCGATGTAGCCCTCGGAGGGCGGCAGCAGCACCATGTTCTTGAACGCGGGGTCGAGCGCGGGGTCGCGCAGCAGGCGGCGCAGGGCCTCGGCCAGGGCCTCGCTCAGCGCTGGCGGCTCATGGCCGTTGACGGCGGTGAGCAGGCGGTCCAGCACCAGCCGCTGGCCGGCCTCGTAGCGGTTGAAGGGGTCGGTGTCGTGCGCCAGCAGCACCACGCGCGGCGTGGCCGAGAGGTCGTCGTCAAGCTTGACCGGCGCCGAAAACCCGCGCAGCAGCGAGGGCACGGGCGGTGCGTCGATGTCGTCGAAGACCCAGGTCTGCTCGGCGCTGTCAAGCACCAGCACGCGCTCTTCGGCGAGCACGCGGCCGTCGATGCCGATGAGTGCCATCGCCACCGGAATCACGAAGGGCAGCTTGCTTGGCTGGCCCGGCGTGGCCGGGCAGCTCTGGCGCAGCGTCAGCGTGTAGCGGCGCTGGGCGGCGTCATATTCTCCGCGCGCCGCCACCACCGGCGTGCCGGCTTGCGAGTACCAGCGCTTGAAGGTGTCGAGCCGCGTGGCCAGAGCGCTGCCAGGGTTGGCATCGGCAATGGCCTGGGCAAAGTCGTCGCAGGTGACGGCCTGGCCGTCGTGGCGCTTGAAGTACAGGTCCATGCCGCGCCGAAAGCCCTCGCGGCCCACCAGCGTGTGCATCATGCGCACGACTTCGGCGCCCTTCTCGTACACCGTGGCGGTGTAGAAATTGTTGATCTCGAGGTACTGGTCGGGCCGCACCGGGTGCGCCATGGGGCCGGCGTCTTCCGGAAATTGCGACGAGCGCAGCCGGCGCACATCGTCGATGCGCTTGACGGCGCGCGCCGACGCGGTGCCGGCCATGTCCATGCTGAACTCTTGATCGCGACAGACCGTCAGGCCCTCCTTCAGGCTCAGCTGAAACCAGTCGCGGCAGGTGATGCGGTTGCCGGTCCAGTTGTGAAAATACTCGTGTCCGATGACGCTTTCGATGGTTGCGAAGTCGTCGTCGGTGGCCGTGGCCTGATTGGCCAGCAGCAACTTGGTGTTGAAGATGTTGAGGCCCTTGTTCTCCATCGCGCCGCTGTTTTAGTCGGCCACGGCCACGATCATGAAGCGGTCGAGGTCTAGCGACAGGCCAAAGCGGGCTTCGTCCCAGGCCACCGAGGCCATCAGCGAGCGCATGGCGTGTTCGGTCTTCTCCAGGTCGCCCGGGCGCACATAGATCTGCAGCAGGTGGTCGCGGCCGGCGCGACTGCGGATGCGCTGCTCGCGCGCGACCAGCTGGCCGGCCACCAAGGCGAACAGGTAGCTCGGC
>JANPMR010000485.1:0-2013 GCA_031427055.1 Rubrivivax sp. | reverse complement strand
GAGTTCGTGGCCCGGCACATCATCCGCGAGGCGCGCAGCTACCTCGACGGCCTGGCGCCGCCTTTCTTCAAGGCGCTGATGGACTATGCGCAGGACGGCAGCTACTCATGGCACTGCCCGGGGCACAGCGGCGGCGTCGCCTTCCTGAAGAGCCCGGTGGGGCAGATGTTCCACCAGTTCTTCGGCGAGAACATGTTGCGCGCTGACGTCTGCAACGCGGTGGAAGAACTGGGGCAGCTGCTCGACCACACCGGGCCTATCGCGCACAGCGAGCGCAACGCGGCGCGCATCTTCAACGCCGACCACTGCTTCTTCGTCACCAACGGCACCAGCACCAGCAACAAGATGGTGTGGCACCACACCGTGGCGCCGGACGACGTGGTGGTGGTTGATCGCAACTGCCATAAGAGCATCCTGCACAGCATCATCATGACCGGCGCCGTGCCGGTGTTTCTGACGCCCACGCGCAACCATTTCGGCATCATCGGCCCGATCCCGCAGAGCGAGTTCTCGCCCGAGACCATCCGCAAGAAGATTGCCGCCAACCCGCTGTTGGCCGGGGTCGACCCGGCCAGCGTCAACCCGCGCATCCTGACGCTGACGCAGAGCACCTACGACGGCGTGCTCTACAACACCGAGACCATCAAGCACACGCTCGATGGCTACATCGACACGCTGCACTTCGACGAAGCCTGGCTGCCGCACGCCGCCTTCCACAAGTTCTACGGCACCTTTCACTCGATGGGCAAGAACCGGCCGCGCCCGAAGGACCAGCTCGTGTTTGCCACGCAAAGCACGCACAAGCTGCTGGCCGGCATCAGCCAGGCGTCGCAAGTGTTGGTACAGGACGCGACCGAGCGCAAGCTGGACCGCCACCTCTTCAACGAGGCCTATCTGATGCACAGCAGCACCAGCCCGCAGTACGCCATCATCGCCAGCTGCGACGTGGCCGCGGCCATGATGGAAGCGCCCGGCGGCCCGGCCCTGGTGGAAGAGAGCATCGCGGAGAGCCTGGACTTCCGCCGCGCCATGCGCAAGGTCGACCAGGAGTTCGGCAAGGATTGGTGGTTCACCGTCTGGGGTCCCGACAAGCTGCCCGACGAAGGCATCGGCCGCGCCACCGACTGGATGCTGCATGCCGATGACAAGTGGCATGGCTTCGGCGCGCTGGCCGAAGGCTTCAACCTCCTCGACCCGATCAAGTGCACGCTGATCACCCCAGGGCTCGATCTGGCAGGTGACTTCGCTGCAACCGGCATCCCGGCGGCCGTGGTCACCAAGTTTCTGGCCGAGCACGGCGTGGTGGTCGAGAAGACGGGCCTTTACTCGTTCTTCATCATGTTCACCATCGGCATCACCAAGGGCCGCTGGAACACCTTGCTGACCGCGCTGCAGCAGTTCAAGGACGACTACGACAGAAACGCGCCGCTGTGGCGCATCCTGCCCGAGTTCTGTGCCGCACACCCGCGCTACGAGCGCCTGGGCCTGCGCGACCTGTGCCAGCAGATCCACCAGATGTACGCCAAAGGCGACATCGCGCGCCTGGTCACCGAGATGTACCTGTCTGACCTGCAGCCGGCCATGAAGCCCAGCGACGCCTTTGCGCACATCGCGCGGCGCAGCACCGAGCGCGTGGCCATCGACGCGCTCGAAGGGCGCATCACGACCGCGCTGCTGACGCCCTATCCGCCGGGCATTCCGCTGCTCGTGCCGGGCGAGCGCTTCAACCGCAAGATCGTGGACTATCTGCGCTTCACGCGCGAGTTCAACGCGGCTTTTCCGGGCTTCGACACCGACGTCCATGGCCTCGTCGAGGACGAGGGCGAAGGCAGCGCGCGGCGCTACTACGTCGATTGCGTCAAGGAGTCCTGATTCAGGCGTCGGCGCCGCCGGCGATCATGGCGTGGCTGAAGCCGCCATCGACGTAGGTGATCTCGGCGGTGACGCCGCCGGCCAGGTCCGACAGCATGAAGGCAGCCACGTTGCCGACGTCGTCGATGGTCACGTTGCGGC
>JANPMR010000484.1:0-3042 GCA_031427055.1 Rubrivivax sp. | reverse complement strand
GCATCGCCCGCTGCCGCCGTTGCGGTGGCCAGCCCCGCGCCGCAGTGCTTCAGCTTCGGGCCGTTCACCGACGGCCAAGCCGTCATCGCCGCGCAGGCACGGCTGCAGCCGCTGACCCAGCGCATCGTCGTACGCGACCGCCGCGATTCCGGCCGCGGCTGGCGGGTGCTGCTGCCGGCGCTGCCCAGCGCCGAACAGGCCGAGGCCACCGCGCAGCGCATCGCCGCCGCCGGCTTCAGCGACTACCTCGTGGTCCGCGAAGGCGCTGAAGCCAATTCCATCGCGCTGGGACGGTATGGCAACGAAACCGCCGCGCGCCGCCACGCCGCTGCAGTGGTTGCCGCCGGCTTCGCGGCGCGCGCCGAAGCGCTGGGCGTAACCCAGACCTGGCTGGATGTCAGCGCCGCGCCCGGGTTCGACGCACCGGCGGCACAGCGCCTGGCCGCCGCGCCCGAGCGCCGCTCCCTCGACTGCGCCGCGCTGCGCCAGCCCAGCGGCGTCGGCGCGCTAGACTAGACGCCACGCCGGCTTAGCTCAGTTGGTAGAGCAACTGATTTGTAATCAGTAGGTCGTGGGTTCGACTCCCTCAGCCGGCACCACTCCCCGCCGTAAATCGCACCACCCGCAGACGGTTCAATGCGAGGTCACCCGATCATGAATCATCGCACTGCGCCGGTCTCCATCATCGGCGCGCCTACCGACATCGGCGCCGGGCACCGGGGCGCGCGTCTGGGGCCGGAGGCGCTGCGCATCGCCGGCATCGGCGAGGCGCTGGCCGCGCGCGGCGTCGACGTGATCGATCGCGGCAACCTCGATGGGCCGCGCAACCCCTGGCAGCCGCCGGTCGAGGGCTATCGCCACCTGCCCGAAGTGGTGGCGTGGAACCGCTTGGTGATGGACGCGGTGCTGGCCGAACTGCACGCCGGGCGCATGCCGATCCTGCTCGGCGGCGACCATTGCCTCGGCGTCGGCTCGATCACCGCCGTGGCGAACCACTGCCGCGCCACCGGCAAGCAACTTCGCGTGCTGTGGCTCGACGCGCATGCAGACTCAGCGCTACTGGGGCACGCCGATCCCGATCATTCACTGCCCCGCCTGCGGGCGACAAAGCGACCGAGAAGCGCGAGGCGCCGAGCCTGCAGGCCATGTACGAGCAGACCAAACGCGAGCTCTACCCGCGCCTGTCGGCACTCGTGCGTGAAGCCGGCGCAGACCGCGACCTGGTGCTCAACCTGATGGGCAAGGCGGGCAAGGCGGAGAAGACAGCCGACTGGGCGGCGGGGCTGGAGATCTACGACCAGTTGACGGAGATCGTTGAGCGCCAGCGCGGCCAAGCAGCGACAGCGACGGCGACGGCGACCACGGCCGCTGCAGCCGACGGCAAAGCTGCGACGCCAGCCGACCCCGGCGCGGCCTTCAACGCGCGACTCGCCGCGCTGATGCCCGCGATCAAGGCGGCCATCGTGGCCGCGGGCCCAAGCGCCCAGGACATCAAGCTCAAGGTCAGTGAAGCGGGCATGCTGGCGCGCAAGAAGGAGTTCGTTGCGGCGGGTACGCTGCTCGACCAGGTGGACAAGATGGTCAAGCCGGCGGGCGCGACCAAGCCGCAAGCGGGCGGCCTCGATGACGTCGATTTCCGTAAACGCTGGTCTCGGGCGGCCGATGGGTGGCGCCAGGCGGTCGACACGGTCAACGCGCAGGTCGAGAAGCTGCAGAGCGCACTGCGTGGCATCGACGACGCCGAACTCAAGGACATTGCAGAGTTCGGTTTGCCCGGCGTCACGGGCAACCACAGGTCGCGCCTGATGGCCGCCATGATGGACATTGACGCGGCCCAGGGCGAAGCGCTGAGCAAGGCGGCCGGGCGCGCGGCGCGCTTGGCCCAGGGCTTCGAGGGCTATCTGGCGTCGTCGGAAGCGGTGGAGGCGACCGACACCAACCCCTTCGGCGTTCACGTGTCCATTCGCGCGTCGCTCGGCCCTGCGCTCGCCGCGATTCAGCAGGCGCTGGCGCCGGTGGCGTGAGCATCGTTGTCTTCACCTCGGCCCATGCCTTGGCTATTTTCGTGATCCCCATTCGGAGTTGTCCATGACCATCAGCGACGCAGACGTCACCCGCTTTAAGAAGGCCTTCAAGGGCAAGGTCGCGGAGCGCGACACACCGCTGCTGGCGCACAAGGTCAAGCTGCCGGCCGCCGCCACCAGCAGCGATCGCGTGAAAAAGGCCTTGTCGGATCTGGAGGCCAAGCTCGCCACCATGTCCAGCGATGCCACGGGTAAGCGCACAGGCACCAAGGCGCTGGGCCGCATGTGGTCCAAGGACAAGAGCAGCTCGCTCAAGGAAACGGCCGATACGCTGGACGACGAGGAAGTCGATCTCGACGCCCTGTCCAACATCATCAAGGGCAAGGGCCAGGCGGAGGCGCAGGCCGCGCTGAACGAGCTCAAGCAGGCCGAGAAGCTGATCCAGACGGCCGTCGCCGATGAGTTGCTCGACCAGGCCGCCAACGCCACCGATGCGCTGGACGCCGCGCTGCGCACCGAGGAGGTGTTCAACTTTCTCGGCGAGCCGGGGGTGAACGTCGTCAATGCCCACGACAAGGCCGTGATCGAGGTCGCCAAGATCATCGCCACGTGCCTGCATAAGCCGGCCGACTGGCTCAAGACGGCCACGCCCGACGAGATCTGCGAGCTGTACCTGGACAAGCTGTATGGCAAGCTGAAGATGGAAACCAAGGCGACGCGCGACCCCGGCGTGCTCAAGCCCTTGCAGAACCTGCTGAGCACGCTCAACGGCATGCAAGCGGCGCAGCTGACCCCCGGCGGTGACGCCGAATTGATGGTCGCCAACGTCAAGGCCGCGAAGATCGGCGACACCTTCGCGCTGAACCAGGCGCGTGCCGGCAAGTACAGCGCGGGTGCGCAGGAGACGCGCAAGAAGAAGGTCGAAGCCACCTCCGACAAGAAGAAGACCTGCGAAGTGGCCATCCAGGGCAACAAGCGCTTTGCCGATGCGGTCGAGGCCGCCATGGCGGACATTGGC
>JANPMR010000483.1:0-6648 GCA_031427055.1 Rubrivivax sp. | reverse complement strand
GCCAGCAGCTCCTTCTTCTTCTCGCGGCCCACCGGGTGCAGCTTCTGCACGATGGCCTCGACGGTGGAGTTGCGGCGTGCCACTTCGATGAGCACCGGCTGGTTCAGCAGGCGGTCGGCCAGGGCCTTGATCTCGTCGCTGAAGGTGGCGCTGAAAAGCAGGCTTTGCTTCTTCACGGGCAGCGCCGCGAGCACTTTCTTGATGTCGTGGACGAAGCCCATGTCGAGCATGCGGTCGGCCTCGTCGAGCACGAAGATCTCGACGTTCTTCAGGTCGAGCGTGCCCTGGCCGTGGTGGTCGAGCAGGCGGCCGGGCGTGGCCACCAGGATGTCGACGCCCTTGCGCAGGCGGTCGATCTGCGGCTGCATACCGACACCGCCAAACATCACCATGCTCGTCAGTGGCAGGTACTTGCCGTAGGTGCGCACGCTCTCCTCGACTTGCGCCGCAAGTTCGCGGGTCGGCGTGAGGATGAGGGCGCGGATGGCGACGCGGCCGCGGGCGTCGCGCTTGCTGGGTTGTGCCGACAGGCGCTGCAGCATCGGCAGCGTGAAGCCGGCGGTCTTGCCGGTGCCGGTTTGCGCGCCGCCCATCAGGTCGCCGCCTTGCAGCACGGCGGGAATGGCTTGCGCCTGGATGGGCGTGGGGGTGTCGTAGCCCTGGTCTTGAATCGCGCGCAGGAGCGGCTCGGCCAGGCCGAGGTCTGTGAATTGCATTTTGTGGGGCCCCGCTACTTGCGTCAGGGGCCGTGGTTCGCTGCCTGCTGTCACCCGTTGCGGGTGCACCAGTCGGGTAGGCGCGAGAGGAAGTACAGCGGTCGGAATCGACGCCGTCGCGATGACTGGATGCCGCGACGATGGCCCTATTGTAGCGGGCGGCCGGGTTTTCCCCTGGGCGCGCCCAGCGCCAGCAGCAGCAGGCCCAGCGCGGCGCCAACAACCCCCACCCACGGCAGGTGATCAAAGCCCACCAGCGGCGCCGCCGCACCGCCCAAGGCCGCGCCGGCTGCGGTGCCAAAGTAGAGCATCGAGGTGTTGAACGAGAACAGCATGGGCGCCTGGGCCGGCGCCAGTGCCGCCAGCCGCGACTGCTGCGGCGCCATCATGCCGAAGCCGCAGGTGCCCCAGGCCAGCAGCACCAGCACCATCGGCCCCCACTGGCCGGCGGTGAAGGGCAGCGCGACCATCATCGCGGCCAGGCCACCAAGTTGCACCCACAGCGTGCGGCGCGCGCCAAAGCGGTCGTTGGCCGCGCCGCCAATCAAGGTACCGGCCACGCCCGAGCAGCCGAAGAGCATGAGCGTGACCGACATCATCACGCTGCTCATCGGCGACAGCGCCTGCAGCACCGGGCCGATGTACGAAAAGACGGTGAAGATGGCCGTGAAGTAGGTCAGCGTGGTGCCCAGCACCAGCAGCACATCGGCGCGGCGCAGCAGTGCGCCCAAGCCATCGAAACCGCCGGCCGCTGCCTGGGTATGCCGCGGCACCTTGAGCGCCACACCCAGCCACGCCAGCAGCGCCAGTGCGGCGGATGCCGCAACCGGCAGGCGCCAGCCGTACTGGAAGCCGAGCCAGGCGCCGAGCGGCAGGCTCACCACATAGCTCAGGCTCATGCCCAGAAAGACAAAGGCCAGCGCCTGGCCGCGCCGCGCGGGCTCGACCATGGCCACCGCCATGCCCGCGGCCACCGGCACGAAGATCGCGCCAACGCCCATCAGCACGCGCCCGGCCAGCAACACGGTCAGGCTGGGCGCCAGCGCACACACCAGGTTGCCGGCGGCAAACATCGCCAGCGCGGCCAGCATCACCCGCCGGCGCGGCCAGGCCGCTGTGGCCACCAGGGTCATCGGCGCCAGCACCGCGGTGCTGAGCGCGTAGGCCGTCATGGCCTGCCCGGCCGCCGGCACGCCCACACCCAGGTCCTGCGCCACCAGCGCCAGGATCGGCGAGATCAGGAACGCACCGGTGCCGATGACCAGGTTGACGAGGCAGAAGAGCAGGAGCAGCGGCGGGAGCATCGGCACGGGCGGCAGCGGCCAACGCCGCGAGTGGCGACGTTAACAGGCGCAACACGCTGGCCCGCCCCAGTGACCGATAATTGCGGGTTGACGATTCCTCGTCCAGCCCACCCTGAGATCCTCACCCCATGGCCCAGTACGTATTTACGATGAACCGCGTCGGCAAGATTGTGCCGCCAAAGCGGCAGATCCTGAAGGGCGTCTCGCTGTCCTTCTTCCCCGGCGCCAAGATTGGCGTGCTAGGCGTCAACGGCTCGGGCAAGAGCACCTTGCTCAAGATCATGGCCGGGCTCGACAAGGACTTCGAGGGCGAAGCGGTACCGATGCCGGGCCTGAACATCGGCTATCTGCCGCAAGAGCCCAAGCTTGACGCCGACCAGACCGTGCGCGAAGCCGTCGAGCAAGGCATTGGTGGCGTGCTGGCGGCCAAGAAGCGCCTGGACGAGGTCTACGCCGAGTACGCGGACGAAAACGCCGACTTCGACAAGCTGGCCGCCGAGCAGGCCGATCTCGAGGCCATCATCGCCGCCGCCGGCAGCGAGAACACCGATCTGCAGCTCGAACTGGCCGCCGACGCCCTGCGCCTGCCGCCCTGGGACGCCCCCATCGGCCAGCTCTCGGGCGGCGAAAAGCGCCGCGTGGCGCTGTGCCGGCTGCTGCTGAGCAAGCCGGACATGCTGCTGCTCGATGAGCCCACCAACCACCTGGACGCCGAGAGCGTCGAGTGGCTCGAGCACTTCCTGCAGCGCTTTCCGGGCACCGTGGTGGCCATCACCCACGACCGCTACTTCCTGGACAACGCCGCCGAGTGGATCCTCGAGCTCGACCGCGGACTGGGCATCCCGTGGAAGGGCAATTATTCCGACTGGCTGGAGCAGAAGGAAAAGCGCCTCGAGGTCGAGCAGAAGAAGGAAGACGCGCGCAGCAAGGCGATGAAAGAAGAGCTCAAGTGGGTGCGCTCCAACGCCAAGGCACGCCAGACCAAGAGCAAGGCCCGCCTGGCCCGCTTCGAGGAGCTGAGCGACGTCGAATACCAGCGCCGCAACGAGACCAACGAGATCTTCATCCCGGTGGCCGAGCGCCTGGGCAACGAAGTGATCGAGTTCGACGGCGTCACCAAGAGCTTCGGCGAGCGCGTGCTGATCGACAACCTCAGCTTCAAGGTGCCGGCCGGTGCCATCGTCGGCATCATCGGCCCCAACGGCGCCGGCAAATCGACGCTGTTTCGCATGATCCAGGGCACCGAGCAGCCCGACACCGGCAAGGTGGTGATCGGCAAGACCGCGCACCCCACCTTCGTCGACCAGAGCCGCGACAGCCTGGCCGCCGAGAAGACGGTGTGGCAAGACGTCTCCGGCGGCCTGGACAACATCATCATCGGCCAGTTCGTGATGCCCAGCCGCGCCTACCTGGGCCGCTTCAACTTCAAGGGCAACGACCAGCAGAAGCTGGTCGGCAACCTGTCCGGCGGCGAGCGCGGCCGGCTGCACCTGGCCAAGACGCTGGCCCAGGGCGGCAATGTGCTGATGCTGGACGAGCCCAGCAACGACCTCGACGTCGAGACCCTGCGCGCGCTCGAAGAAGCACTGCTCGAGTTTGCTGGCAGCGCCATGGTCATCAGCCACGACCGCTGGTTTCTCGACCGCATCTGCACCCATATCCTGGCCGCCGAGGGCGAGTCGCAGTGGGTCTTCTTCCCGGGCAACTACCAGGAATACGAGGCCGACAAGGTGCGCCGCCTGGGCGAGGAAGGCGCAAGGCCCAAGCGCATGCGCTTCAAGCCGATCCGTTGAGCGCCTGAGGGTGTGATCGCGCGGCCTGCAGCGCGAGCGCTGTTGTCCGACAATGGCACGCTGAACTTCCGGCGCTGCCCCATGCGAAATCGCACCCCTTGCCAACAGGCCGCCATCGCTTGCGCAGCCGTTGCGCTGCTCGCCGGCTGCGAGACCCTGACAACCGGCGATGGCGCCAAGAGCGCGGCGCCGGCCGCAGCCGCGTCGGCCGCAGCCCAGGCGGCCACGCTCACGGCGGGCACGTCGCCCTTCACGCTGTCCACCCCCACGCCGACGCCCGGCGCCTCGACCACCCCGGCCGCTGCGCCCGCACCCGGCGCTCGGCCGGGCGGACTGCCGGGCTCGACACCAGCCACGCCGCCCACGGGCCCGCCGCCCTTTGCCACGGTCATCAAGGACGCGCGCCGTTTTGAAGGGCCGCTGACGCTGTGGCAGAAGGACGAAAAGGTCTGGATCGAGCTGCTGCCCGATCAGTTCGGCAAGCCCTTCCTGTTCTCGCCCAAGATCAAGAGCGGCATCGGCGAGGCCTTCATCCTCGGCGGCCTGCTGTCGCTGCCAGTCAACGGCGCGGGCGGCATGCAACTGGTCGAGTTCCAGCGTGTGCACAGCCAGGTGCGGCTGCAGGCCCGCAACACCGAAGTCGTGGCCAAGCCGGGCACGCCTGAGGCGCGCGCGCTGGCCGACACCTACTCGCCCAGCCTGCTGGGCGCGGTGGCAGTGGCCAGCCAGCCCCACCCGGACCGCAAGAGCGTGCTGATCGAGGCCAATGGCCTGTTCCTGAGCGATCTTCTTGGCGTCGGCATGATGCTGCAGCGCAGCCTGCGCCAAGGCTACGGGCTGGACCGCGCCAACTCCGTCATCACCGCCGTGCGCGTAACCGACCAGGCAGTGACGCTGGAGACGCAAAGCCACTTCTACAGCGGCAGCGTGGCGATGCCCATGCCGGGTGCGCCACCTGGCGTGCCGGTGCCGCTGGCGCCGCGCTTCCTGCCCGACACGCGCAGTATGCTGGTCAGCCTGAACCTGTCGCTCGCACCGCTGCCCGACAAGCCCATGGCCACGCGCGAGGCCGACCCGCGCGTGGGCCTGTTTGCCACCAGCGTGCTCGACTTTTCGGATGAGCTGACGCCATCACCGCGGCGCCGGCTGGTCAACCGCTGGCGGCTCGAAAAGAAGGACCCGACGGCGCCGATGTCAGACGCGGTCAAGCCGATTGCATTCTGGATTGACCGCAACGTGCCGCTGGTCTACCGCGAAGCGGTGCGCGCCGGCATCCTCGAATGGAACAAGGCCTTCGAGAAGGTCGGCATCAGCAACGCCATCACGGTCGAGCAACAAGCCGACGACGCCAAGTTCGACACCCTCGACTACGGCCGCGCATCGGTGCGCTGGATGCTCAGTGCCGATGCGGCCTTCGGCGCCATAGGCCTCATCCACACCGACCCGCGCAGTGGCGAGATCCTCGAGGCCGGCATCGGCTTCGAAGGCCTGCAGACGCGCTCGGTGCGCACCCTGCGCACCCAGTTCGTGGCCCAGGCGGCGGGCGCCACCGGGACTGCCGATGCACCGGTCTCGTTCGCGACCCCGTTCGCTGCGCCCTCTGGCATGCCGATGCCCGCCGAACTGATGCGCTGCCAGCAGGGCACCCTGGCCGCCGAGCAACTGGGCTACGCGCTGGACGTGATGATGGCCGGCGGCGAGCTCGAGCCCGACAGCCCGATCGCGCAGCAGTTCGTGCAAGACTTCGTCAAGCAAAACATCATGCACGAGGTGGGCCACACGCTCGGGCTGCGGCATAACTTCCGCGCCTCGCGCGCCTACACCGAGGCGCAGTTGGCCGACCCCGAATTCACACGCGCCCACGGCACCAGCGGCTCGGTGATGGAATACAACGCGGTCAACCTGCCGCTGCCGGGCAAGACCGGCGGCATGCCCTTCCACACCGCGCTCGGCCCCTACGACTACTGGGCCATCGAATACGCCTACAAGCCACTGGCGGCCGGCATCTTGCCCGAGCAGGAACGCGCCGAGCTGCAGCGCATCGCCGCGCGCAGCAACGAGCCGCTGCTGGCCTTTGGCACCGACGAAGACGCCTGGTTCGGCATCGACCCCGAGACCCTGCAGCTCGACCTGGGCGCCGACCCGGTGGCCTTTGCCTCCAAGCGCTTGGCTATCGCACGCGAGCTGTTTCGCCGCCAGGAGACGCGCGAGCTTTCGCCGCAGCGCGACTACGCCGTGCTGCGGCGCTCCATCAGCTACGCCGTGGCCGACGTGACGCGTGCGGTCAGCGTGCTGGTGCGCCAGATTGGCGGCGTGCGCACGCTGCGCGACTTTCCGGGCAGCGGCCGCGACCCGCTGCTGCCGGTGGCCACACCGGTGCAGCGCGAGGCGCTGAACGTGATCTCGCGCGCCGTGCTGTCGCCCGACGGCCTGAGCCTGTCGCCGGCACTTCAGCGCCGGCTGGCACCGGACTACCTCGACCGCGCCGAATTCGGTGCCGGCACCGACTACTCACTGGCGCAGCGCCTGCTGGAGCTGCAGCGCGGCGTGTTGGCCTACCTGATGAGTGACGGCATCGCCTCGCGCGTGCTCGACAGCGTCGGCAAGGTCGACCGCCCTGCCGACGCGTTTCAGCTGGCCGAGCTCTACCAGCGGCTGCAGGACGACGTCTGGAGCGAGCTGGGCCGCGCGGGTGGTGCCGGTGTCGCGGGTGCGATCACCGCGCCGCGCCGCGACCTGCAGCGCGACCACGTGAACCGCCTTGCCGCCGCCGTGCTGCGCCCTGCGGCGCTGAGCCGCGCCGACGCCCGCGGCCTGGTGCGCACGCAGGCGCGC
>JANPMR010000482.1:0-7887 GCA_031427055.1 Rubrivivax sp. | reverse complement strand
TTCCGGCCTGGGTGTGCAAGCGCGCCCAGCGCCGCATCGACATCGACCCCAAGGCGGTGGCGGGTGCCGTGGAGCAGTTTCGTGACCGCTTCGTCGGCAACCTGGGCGGCGCCATGTTCTTGCTGCTGCCGAGCTTTGCGCTCTGGCTCAAGCTGGTGTACCTGAACCGCCGCCTGCACTACACCGAGCACCTGGTGTTTGCGCTGCACGTGCACGCCTTCTGGTTCCTGGCCTTGGGACTGGCCTTCACTGACACCTGGTGGCTGGTCGCACCGGGTCTCGTCGCCGTGCCGATCTACACCCTGATGGCGATGCGGCGCGTGTACGGCGGGCGGCGCTGGGTGCGCGTGCTGCGCGCCGGCATGGTCAGCCTGCTCTACGGCATCGTGCTGGCCGTGACCATGGCCGTGGTCGCGATCTGGTCGCTGTTGTTCTAGGCGCCCAGCTGGCTTGCCAGCGCGTCGATGCCCGGCGCCACAAAGTCGAAGTCACCCGCTTGCCAGGCTTCCATGGTGCCAGCGGGCCCGCGCTCCAGTGGCCGCGGGATGTAGGCCGTGCGCAGCCCGCAGGCGGCGGCAGCGCGCAGGTCGCTGGGGTGCGCCGCCACCATCATCACCTGGCCCGGCTGCAGGCCCAGCAGGCGCGCCGCGCCGAGGTAGACCTCGGGGTCGGGCTTGTAGTGGTTGAAGAGCTCGGCCGAGAGCACGGTGTCCCAGGGCAGCCCCGCATGCTTGGCCATGTTGACGAGCAGCGACACGTTGCCGTTGGACAGGCTCGCTATCGTGAAGCGTGACTTCAGGCGATACAGGCCGGCCACGCTGTCGGGCCAGGGGATCAGGCGGTGCCAGACGCGGTTGAAGTCTGCTGCCTCGGCCTCGGGCAGCACGACGCCGCGCGCCGCCAGCAAGCGGTCGAGGATGTGGCGGTGCAGGCCATCGATGGTCGTCCACGGCAGCGCGCTAGCGCGCACCTGCTGCATCGCCGGCTGGTAGCCGGCGCGCCAGCAGTCCGCGAAGTCGGCCCAGTCGATGCCCAGGCCCAGCCGAGCGCCAAGCAGCTGGCCTTCGCGGATGATGGAGGTGCGCCAGTCGACCACGGTGCCGAAGATGTCGAAGGTGAGGGCGCGGATGTCGTTTTGCATGGCTGCCCTTATAGCCTGCGGCGCGTGCGTGCGGCCGCTCGATCGCGGCAACAGCCTGCGCTTGGCCCTGCATTCCGGGGGCCCGAGCGACACCGCGGGCTCCTAGAATCGGGCGTTTGCGCCGGTGCTGGGTATGGTTTGCCGAGCGCTGCCGCGCAAGGCGGGCCGCATGGGCGGCCTGCAGCTGCCTGCCACCGACCCCGCCGCATGAGCCTGTCTCCACTTTCTGCCCTCTCCCCACTCGACGGCCGCTACGCCGGCAAGCTGGCGGCCCTGCGCCCGCTGCTGTCCGAGTTGGGCCTCATGCAGCGCCGCGTGCAGGTCGAGATCGAGTGGTTCATCGCCCTGTCCGACGCCGGCTTTGCCGAGTTCAAGCCGTTGTCCGAGGCCGCGCGCGGCCTGCTCAAGGGCCTGGTGCTGGGCTTCTCAGAGACCGACGCCCAGGCCATCAAGGACATCGAGAAGACCACCAACCACGACGTCAAGGCAGTCGAGCTGTGGCTCAAGGCGCGCTTCACGGGCCAGAGCGAGCTCGAGCGCGCGGGTGAGTTTGTGCACTTCGCCTGCACCAGCGAAGACATCAACAACACCAGCCACGCGCTGATGCTGCAGGCCGCGCGCACGCAGGTCATGCTGCCCGCGCTGGAGCGCATCGCCACCAAGCTGACGCAGATGGCGCACGACTTCGCCGCCCTGCCCATGCTCAGCCGCACCCACGGCCAGACCGCCAGCCCCACCACGCTGGGCAAGGAGATTGCCAACGTTGCGGCACGCCTGGCCACGGCGCGCGCGCGCATCGCCGCGGTGCCGCTGCTGGCCAAGATGAACGGCGCGGTGGGCAACTACAACGCCCACGTCGCGGCCTACCCGGGCTTTGATTGGGAGGCCTTCAGCCGCCGCGTGGTGGAGCAGCGCCTGGGCCTGGTGTTCAACGCCTACACGATCCAGATCGAGCCGCACGACTACATGGCCGAGCTGTTCGACGCCATCGGGCGCGCCAACACGCTGCTCATCGACTGGTCGCGCGATGTCTGGGGCTACGTCTCGCTGGGCTACTTCAAGCAGCGCGTGAAGGCCGGCGAAGTGGGCTCGAGCACCATGCCGCACAAGGTCAACCCGATCGACTTCGAGAACGCCGAGGGCAACTTCGGGCTGGCCAACGCGCTGCTCGGCCACATGAGCCACAAGCTGCCGATCAGCCGCTGGCAGCGCGACCTCACCGACAGCACCGTGCTGCGCAACATGGGCGTGGCGCTGGGCTACGCGGTGCTGGCCTGCGACAGCTTGTCGCGCGGGCTGGACAAGCTCGAGGTGAATGAGGCTGCCATCGCGGCCGACCTCGACGCCGCCTGGGAAGTGCTGGCCGAGCCAGTGCAGACCGTCATGCGCCGCCACGGCCTGCCCAATCCGTATGACCAGCTCAAGGCCTTCACGCAAGGCAAGCCGATCACGCGCGAGCTGATGCAGGGCTTCATTGCCGCGCTGGCACTGCCCGATGACGACAAGCAGCGCCTGCTGGCCATGACACCCGCCAGCTACACCGGGCTGGCCGAGCCGCTGGCGAGGCGCTGGCAGTGACGATCGGTTTTCGCGATCAACTGCTGCAGGCGCAAGCCCGCCACGGCTCGATGCTGTGCGTGGGGCTCGACCCCGAGCCAGCCAGGTTTCCGCTGCAGTGGCGCGGCGATGCGTCGCGCATCTTCGACTTCTGCGCTGCCATCGTCGACGCCACGGCCGATGTGGCCTGTGCCTTCAAGCCGCAGATCGCCTACTTCGCGGCCCAGCGCGCCGAAGACCAGCTCGAACGGCTGATGGCCCACATCCGTGACGTCGCCCCCGGCGTGCCGGTGATCCTGGACGCCAAGCGCGGCGACATCGGCGCCACTGCCGAGCAGTACGCCCGCGAGGCCTTTGTGCGCTACGGCGCCGACGCCGTCACGCTGTCGCCGTTCATGGGCCTGGACTCGATCGAGCCCTACATGCGCTTCGACGGCAAGGGCCTGATCTTGCTGTGCCGCACCTCCAACCCCGGCGGCGGCGATTTGCAGGCCCAGCGCCTGGCCGACGTGGACGGCCAGCCGGGCAGCCTGCTCTACGAACACATCGCGCGCCTGGCCGCCGGTGAATGGAACCGTGGTGGCCAACTGGGCCTGGTCGTCGGCGCCACCTACCCGGCCGAGGTGGCGCGCGTGCGCGAACTGGCGCCCACGCTGCCGCTGCTCATCCCCGGCATCGGCGCGCAGGGCGGTGACGCCGAGGCCACCGTGCGCGCGGGCTGGCGGCCGGGCGCGCCGATCATCGTCAGCGCCTCGCGCTCGGTGCTCTATGCCGCCGGCGACGCGCCGGCCATGGCGGACTTCGCTGTCGGCGCGCGCCAGGCCGCACAGGCGATGCGCCAGCAACTGCACCAGGCCAGGCCGCCAGGCTGAGCACCATGGGCCCGGACACGCCGCTGGATTTCGGCCCACCGCCTTCACTGCAGCCGCGGGCACGGCCGCCGGCATCGGGCGTGCTGTCGCAGATGTCGCGCGCACTGCTGGGCGTGGCCGCCGCGGCCTGCGCAGGTGGCAGCGTGCTGATGCTGTCGATGATGTCCTCTGCGGGCACCGTGGGCGCCTACTTCGCCCTGCTGTCGCTGGCCGCGCTGCCGATGATGCGCCTGCCCGACGCCCGCCTGCCGCTGGCGTTGATGCTCGTGCTGGCGCTGATCATGGCCGGCATCGGACTTGCCGCGGTCGATCTCGGCTGGGGCTTGGGCCAGCCCGCGCTGGCCACTTTCGGCCTGCTGGTATGCATTGCCTGCGTCGCGATCAACGAGCGTGCGGGCGTGATCCTCGCGGTGACCGCCGCAGCCACCACCGCGGCGGCGGCGTTGCTGGTACCGGCCATGTGGGCCCTGGCCAACAGGCCGTCGTTTGCTCTGCTGGCCGGCGTGCAGGCGCTCAACATCCTGGCCGGCCTGGCCGGCGGCGTGATGATTGCGCGCGTGTTGTCGCGCCACCGGCGCGAGGCGCAGCAACGCGAAGCGCGCTTCGGCAGCCTGCTGGCACTGGCCGCCGATGTGTACTGGGAGATGGACCACGACTACCGCTTGGTCGGCGCCTCCGAGCACAGCGCCGAGATGCGCCGCTTCCCCGAGCCTTCGACGCGGCCCTGGGAAATGCCGCGCATCGGATGGGACGCCGAGACGCTGGACCTGCTGCAGGCCGATCTCGAGGCGCGCGAACCCTTCCGCGACGTGCGCGTCACCTGGGCGCAACCGGGCGGCGGCGAGCGCGTCTTCCTGGCCAGCGGCGAGCCGCGCTTTGATGAGCGCGGCGTCTTCGCCGGCTATTGGGGCGTGGCCCGCGACGTCACCGAGATCCAGGCCGCGCGCAGCGCACTGCAGGCCACCGAGACGCGCTACCAGGACCTGTTCTCACGCATCCCCACGCCGCTGGTGCTGCACCGCGGCGGGCGCGTGATCGACGCCAACCCGGCCGCCGTGCGCATGTTTGGCAGCCCCGAGCTGCAGGACATGATCGGCACCGACCTGCTCGAGAGCTACGAGGCCGGCGATTCGCGTGAGCGCGCGCGCCGTCGCCTCGAGACGCTGCACGGCCAGCCCACGGGCACCGCACTGCCGGTGGCCGACTTCCGGCTGCGTCTGGCCAGCGGCACGGCGCAGGTGCGCGCCACCGACGTGCGTGTCGACGCCGACGGCGGGCCGGCGGTGCTGTCGATCTTCGTCGACGACACCGAGCGCCTGGTGGCCGAGCAGGCGGTGCGCCGTTCCGAAGCCATGCTGGCGCACCTGGTGGCCACCAGCCCCGACATCATCACGCTCACCGACATGAGCACCGGCCGCTACGCGATGGTCAACCAGGCTTTTGAGCGCGTGACCGGCTGGCGCGCGGCCGAGGCCGTCGACCGCACGTCGCTGGATCTCGGCATCTGGGGCAGCGACACCGCGCGCCAGGCCTTCGTCGACGAACTGCGCAGCAAGGGCTCGGTGGCCGACATGCCGGTGCCTTTCGTCACCAAGGGCGGCGTCGCGGTGTCGATGCTGGTCTCGGCGGCCCGCTTCGTGATGGACCGGCGCGACTACATGGTCATCAATGCGCGCGACGTCACCGAGCGTGAGCGCGAGCGGCAACAAAGAGAGGCCATCCTGACCAATGCCTCGATCGGCATCGCCGTGACACGGGACAGGCGATTCATGCTGGCGAACCCGCACTTCGAACACATCTACGGCTGGGGTCGCGACGAACTGCTTGGCCAGCCGGGCTCCTGCGTGTGGATGGGCGAACAGGACTATGCCGAGATCAGCAGCGTGGCCGGGCCACAGCTCGAACGCGGCGAGGCGGTGGAGTTCGAACGGCAGGCCCGGCGCAAGGACGGCAGCAGCTTCCTGGCGCGCGTGCGCGGCCGCGCCATCGACCCGCAACGGGCGCGCGAGAGCGGCACGGTCTGGATCGTCGAGGACGTGACCGAGCGCAAGGCCTTCGAGCAGACGCTGGCGCGTGCGCGCGACGACGCCGAGGCCGCCAACCGCGCCAAGAGCGCCTTCCTGGCCAACACCAGCCACGAACTGCGCACGCCGCTCAACGGCATGATCGGCCTGGCCCGGCTGGCCCGCGTGCCCGAGATCAGCGAGGAGCGGCGCCGCGAGTACCTCGACCAGATCGCTGATAACGCGCAGGCTCTGTCCGGCATCATCTCGGACATCCTCGATCTGTCCAAGATCGAGGCCGGAAAGCTGCACATCGAATCAGCACCGTTCGAGCTGGGCGAGCAGTTGCGCGCGCTGCAGCAGACCTACGCACCGCTGGCCATGGCCAGCGGCCTGCGCCTGACCATCGACCTCGCACCGACCGTCGACGGCGTGGTGCTCGGCGACCCGCTGCGCCTGCGCCAGATCGTCAGCAACTTCATCAACAACGCCATCAAGTTCACCGCCCGCGGCGAGGTGCATCTGAGCGCGCGGCGCGACGGCGGCGCGCGCGCCGACATGGTCCGCATCGAGGTGCGCGACACCGGCCCCGGCATCGACGAGGCCACGCGCACGCGGCTCTTCACGCCGTTCACGCAGGCTGATCAGAGCACGACGCGGCGCTTTGGCGGCACCGGCCTGGGCTTGTCGATCTGCCGCGAGCTGGCGCAGCTGATGGGCGGCGAGGTCGGCGTCGACAGCGTGCTGGGCAAGGGCAGCGCCTTCTGGGCCGAACTGCCGCTGCCCAGGGCCGCGGCCAAGCCGGCGACGGTGACGCCCGACACCGAGACGCCGGCCAGCCTGGACGGCACGCGCGTGCTCATCGTCGAGGACAACCCGGTCAACATGATGATTGCCGTGGCCATGCTTGAACGCTGGGGCGTCACGGTGGGACAGGCCGCCGACGGCCGCGAGGCGGTGGTGGCGGTGCAACGCGCCGCGGGTGCCGGCCATCCCTTCGACGCCGTGCTGATGGACGTGCAGATGCCGGTGATGGGCGGCTACGAGGCCACGCGCGTGCTGCGCGCCACCCAGGCCGGGCACTCGCTGCCCATCATTGCGCTCACCGCCGCCGCGCTGCTGAGTGAGCGCGAAGAAGCCCTGGCCTCGGGCATGAACGACTTTCTCACCAAGCCCATCGATGCCCGCAAGCTGCACGACGCGCTGGCGCGCTGGAGCATCGCGGCGATGTGATGCCTGCCGCGCGGCGGCGCGGCGCTGCGGATCAGACCGAGCTGATCGGCATCGGCTTGCCCGTCAGGTAGCCCTGCACGAGCTGGAAGCCCATGTCGCGGCAGATCACGGCCTCGGGCTCGGTTTCCACGCCCTCGGCCAGCGGCACCGAGCCCAGGTCGAGCACCAGCTTGACGAGATCACGCACGACGCGCTGCTTGCGATCACTGGCCTCGTGGATGCCGCGGATCAGGCCCATGTCGAACTTGACGAAGTGCGCCGGCACATCGCCCAGTTCGTTCAGGCGCGCCTGGCCGGCGCCGAAGTCGTCGTAGGC
Source organism: Rubrivivax sp. (assembly GCA_031427055.1). Lineage (GTDB taxonomy): Bacteria > Pseudomonadota > Gammaproteobacteria > Burkholderiales > Burkholderiaceae_C > Rubrivivax. Next base: position 765 of record JANPMR010000482.1, on the reverse strand, counting down.
GAAGTCGACGCCGATCTCGGTCAGGCGTGCGGCCAGGTCCTTCATGCGCTCGACTTCCATCACCGCGGTCTCGTGCACCTCGATCACGAGATCGGGCGCGCCGGGCTGGGCACGCAGCGCGCGCAGGCCATCGAAGAAGCCCTCGGCGAAGGTCTCCTTGGGATGCGTGTTGACGAAGATCTTGGTGCCATGCAGCCGCGGCGCGATGGCGGTGACGCCGTAGTTGCGAAAGGCGGTGCTGAGCTCGGCCTCGCGGTCGAGCATGGCCGCCAGGTGGAACAGGTGCACCGGCGAGTTGGGCAGCTCGGGATGCGTGCAGCGGCCCAGCAGCTCGTAGGCACGAGGAGCTGCAGGAGATCAAGGAGTTCCTCGAGAACCCGAAGAAGTTCCAGGCGCTCGGCGCGCGCATTCCCAAGGGCGTCCTCCTCTACGGGCCTCCCGGCACCGGCAAGACGCTGCTCGCCAAGGCCGTGGCCGGCGAGGCGGGGCGTCCCTTCTTCTCGATGTCGGGCTCGGACTTTGTCGAGATGTTCGTCGGCGTCGGCGCGAGTCGCGTGCGCGACCTCTTCGAGCAGGCCACGCAGGCCTCGCCGTGCATCATCTTCATGGACGAGATCGACGCAGTCGGGCGCCATCGCGGCGCCGGCCTCGGCGGCGGCCACGACGAGCGCGAGCAGACCCTGAACCAGATGCTGGTCGAGATGGACGGCTTCGACGTCAAGGCAAATGACTACAACTGGAGGCAGAGTAGGAGGTCCTGTTGGG
>JANPMR010000481.1:0-2451 GCA_031427055.1 Rubrivivax sp. | reverse complement strand
GCGCTCGGCTGCGCTGTACCTGTTCCTGGTCACGGTGTCCGACGCCCAGGGCCTGAGCTACTACGGCGCGCCGACGTTGGCCCGGCGGCTGCGCCTGAGTGATGAGCAGTTCGCCGCGGCGCGCCAGCAGCTCATCGAACTGGAACTCATCGCCTATCGCTCGCCGCTGTACCAGGTGCTGGCCCTGCCGGGGACCGTGGCGGCGCCCGTACGCGATGCAGCGGCACCGCGTGCGCCGGCCACCACCGGCACCATCACCATCACCGACGCCCACACCGGCGGCCAGCCCGTGAGCCTGGCCACGCTGCTGCAGCAGGCACAGCAGCGCCGTGGTTGACTACGAGACCTTCTGCCGCATCCGTGACCACCTGGTGCGCCAGCAACTGAGCGTGGCGCAGACCGCACGAGCGCTGGGCCTGGATGTGCGCACGGTGGCCAGGTGGGCCGAGGTCGAGCAGTTCCGAGCGCGTCAGCCCCGCCCGCGCGCCAGCAAGCTCGACGCCTTCAAGGGCCAGATCGTGCGCTGGCTGGATGCCCACCCGTACAGCGCCCAGCAGATTTACCAGCGCCTGGCCGAGGCCGGCTACAGCGGCGGCATCACCGTCGTCAAGGACTACGTGCACCTCATCCGGCCGCGCCGCCAGCCGGCCTTCCTCAAGCTGGACTTCGAGCCCGGTGAGTGCGCGCAGATCGACTGGGGTGAATTCGGCACCGTCGCTGTGGGCAACACGCGCCGGCGCCTGAGCTTCTTCGTGATGGTGCTTTGCTACAGCCGGCGCATGTACCTGGAGTTCACTGTGTCGCAGGAGATGGAGTTCTTCCTGGCCTGTCACGTGAACGCCTTCGCCGCCTTCGGCTCAGTGCCTGCGCGCTTGATGATCGACAACCTCAAGCCCGCCGTGCTCAAGCGTCTGGTCGGCACGGCGCCGGTGTTCAACCCGAAGTACCTCGACTTCTCGCGCCATTGGGGCTTCGAGATCACCCCCTGCAACGTGGCCTCGGGTTGGGGCGCGTGGAGAACGGCGTGGGCTACGTCAAGAAGAACTTCCTGGCCGGCCAGGAGTTCATCGACTTCAGCGCGGTGCAGCCCGCCGCCCAGCTGTGGGTGGACACGTGGGCCGACGTGCGCGTGCACGGCGCCACGCAACGCCGGCCCGTGGACATGTTCGAGGAAGAACGCGCCCACCTTAAGCGGCTCAACCCCGTCGGCTTCGACCTGGCACGCGTGCGCACGGTCAGCGTGAACAAGCAGTTCCGCGTCGCGCTGGACTCCAACGCCTACTCGGTGCCCTCACGGCATGTGGGCCAGCGCCTGACCCTGAAGGCCTGGGCCGATCGCGTGTGCATCTATGCCAGCGACCAGCTCGTTGCGCGCCACGTGCGAAGCATGCAGCGGCACAAGGACTACGAGCTTCCCGAGCACGCCCAGCAACTGGTCCAGCAGCGCAAGAGCGCCCGCGAGCAGCGCCTGCTGGTGCAGTTCCTGGCGCTGTCGCCACGCGCGCAGGCCTACCGCGAGGGCCTGGAGGCCCGGCGCGTGAACGCCCGCGTGCACCTGCGCCAGATCGTCGCCCGGGCCGAGATGCACGGCCGTGAGGCCGTCGCCCGCGCCTTGGACGATGGCCTGGAACTCCAGGCCTTCAGCGCCGAGTACGTCGCCCACATCCTGGCCGCCCGCCGGCGCATCGGGGCCGAGCCGGCCGCGCTGCAACTCACCCGCAGCGCCGACCTGCTCGAGCTGGAGATCCCCGAGCACGACCTGTCCATCTACGACCGCGACTGACGGCCAACTAAAGGACCCACCCATGCGAGCACGCCACGTCCACCCCGATGCCCTGTCCGCGCAGGCCAAGCTCACCGCGCTGAACCTGCCGTTCATACGTGAGAACTACCAGCCGCTGGCCAACACCGCCGCCGACAAGCACTGGTCGCACCTGGACTACTTCACCGAGCTGCTCAACGGCGAGGCCGCCCAGCGCGAGGACCGGCGTGTGCAGCGCTGCATCCGCCAGGCCCGCTTCCCCGTGCTCAAGACCATCGACACGTTCGACTGGAACTGGCCCACCAAGATCAACCCGCCGCAAATCCAGAATCTCTTCCACCTGGACTTCGTGGCCAAGCACGCCAACGTGGTGTTCATCTCCGGCGTGGGCCTGGGCAAGAGCCACCGCGGACAGAACCACGCCGAGGCCTGAAGCCCGCAGCCACCCGGATCGCCGGCACCAGCTTCACGCCAATGCCGTCGCGAACCCCTCAGCATTTTGAAATCGGCCAAAACTCAGCACGTTCGCACCGGCGCCCACACAAGGTGCTGCGCGCGGTGCTGGCTGACGTCATCGAAGACGCCAGCAACGAGCTCACGGGCCTGGCGCGCATGGTGGTGCAGCAAGAGTTTGAGCATTGGCGCAGTCTGGACGAGCGCATGCGCTGGTGCGACCAGCAGGTCGGCGC
>JANPMR010000480.1:0-1850 GCA_031427055.1 Rubrivivax sp. | reverse complement strand
TGGCTGCCCTTCGTCTACCGCGCCGACATCGCCGAGACCGGCTGGCGCTGGTGGTGGGAGCACTTCCGCCAGAGCATCATGCCGATCACCGTGCTGGGCCTGTTCCAGGCCGCGAGCTGGATGCGCTACGTGCGCTCGTCGGTGCTCGACGTGGTGCGCCTGGACTACGTCACCACGGCGCGCAGCAAGGGCCTGAAGGAGTCAGTGGTCATCAATAAGCACGTGGTGCGCAATGCCTTGATTCCGGTGGTCACCCTGGTGGCGCTGCAGTTGCCCGCGGTGTTTGGCGGCGCCATCGTCACCGAGCAGATCTTTCGCATTCCCGGCATCGGCAGCCTGCTTATCGACGCCATCTTGCGCAATGACACGCCGGTGATCATGGCCGTCACCTTCGTGCTGAGCGCGCTGGTGATCCTCTTCAACCTCCTCGCCGACATCATCTATGGCTGGCTCGACCCCCGCATCAGCTACGCCTGACCCCGCCGCGACCTTGGGCAAGGCCAGGGTCAGCGTGTCGCCCTGGTCAGAGGCCTGGCGGCGCTTCAAGCGCCACCGCCTGGCCTTCTGGAGCCTTTGGATCCTGAGCGCGCTGGCCTTGGCCGTGCTGCTGGGGCCGCTGTTCTACAAGGTCGGCATCAACGACATCGACTTCAAGGCGCGGCTGGCAGATCCGGGCTGGAACCATCCGCTGGGCACCGACGATCTCGGCCGCGACCTGCTGGCCCGCGTGCTGTATGGCGGCCGCATCTCGCTGGCCGTGGGCCTGGCGGCCATGCTGATGGCCATCACCGTGGGCGTTTTCGTCGGCGCCGTGGCGGGCATCTCGCGCGGCTGGGTCGACACCGTGCTGATGTGGATCACCGACCTGTTTCTCAGCCTGCCGCAGTTGCCGCTGCTGCTGCTGCTGATCTTCTTGTTCCGCGACGCGCTCAAGCAGATGCTGGGGCTCGAGATGGGCATCTTCATCCTCATCGTGGTGGTCATCGGCGGTTTTCGCTGGATGCCCGTGGCACGGCTGGTGCGGGCGCAATTCTTCAGCCTGCGCGAGAAAGAATTTGTCGAGGCCGCGCGCGCGCTGGGCGCCAGCGTGCCGCGCCAGGTGGTGCGGCACATCCTGCCCAACAGCCTGGGCCCGGTGATCGTGGCCGCCACCATCGACGTCGCCGCGGCCATCATCGCCGAGAGCACGCTGTCTTTCCTGGGCCTGGGCTTTCCGCCCGACATCCCGACCTGGGGCCGCATCCTCTACGACGGCCGCGACTACATGGACGTGGCGGCGCACTGGGCGCTGTTCCCGGGCATGGCCATCTTCATCACCGTGCTGACCATCAACTTCGTCGGCGACGGGCTGCGCGACGCGCTCGACCCGCGGCGCGTCCTGTAGCCATGGCATTGCTAGAGATCAAGGGCCTCAAAACCCACTTCAAGACCGACGACGGCTGGCTGCACGCCGTGGACGGCGTCGACATGTCCATCGATGCCGGCGAGACGCTGGGCGTGGTGGGCGAATCGGGCTGCGGCAAGAGCGTGACCGCAATGACCGTGCTCAAGCTCATCGCCATGCCGCCAGGCAAGATCGTCGCCGGCCAGGTGCTCTGGAAGGGCCGCGATCTGGTGCCGCTGCCGCCAGAAGAGATGCGCAAGATCCGCGCCAAAGAGATCGCCATCGTCTTCCAGGAACCGATGACCTCGCTCAACCCGGTCTACACCGTGGGCGAGCAGATCGCCGAGAGCATCCGCCTGCACGAGGGCCTGTCCAAGAAAGAGGCCATGGACCGTGCGGTGGACATGCTCAAGCTGGTGCGCATCCCCACCCCCGAGCGCCGCGTGCGCGACTACCCGCACCAGTT
>JANPMR010000479.1:0-2292 GCA_031427055.1 Rubrivivax sp. | reverse complement strand
AGCGTGGTGGCGGTGCCGGCGCGCAGCATGGTGCTGGCTTCGTCCAGGCTCTTGTCGAGCTGCTTGAAGCTGGCGGTGCCGGCGCGCACGCCCACCGGCAAATTGCGAAACACGAAGCACAGCACGATGATGAGGCCGGTGCCCGTCAGCTCGAAGGGCGGCACGTTGAAGGCCAGGATGTAGCTCACGCCCAGCACCGTGCCGGGGATGGCAAAGGCCAGCAGCGCGCTGAACTCGAACACGCGCTGGCCGGCGAACTGCGTGCGCGCCAGCAGCCAGCTGATGAGCAGGCCCAGCGTGGCGCAGATGGGCGCGGCGATGGCCGCCAGCTTGACGGTGGTGAACAGCGAATTCCAGGCCGTGCCGGCCCACACCATCCCGTGCTCGCCCCATTGCATGTCGAACGCGGTACGGAAGTGCGCCAAGGTGGGCGTGTAGTCACGGCCCCAGGTCTGCACAAAACCGCCGGCAAAGGCAAACAGGTAGACCACCAGCGTGAAGGCCAGCCAGGGGCCGGCGATGCCCAGGCACAAGCGGCGCACGCGATCGGGCAGCGGCATGGGCAGGCCACCGTCGCCCTTGCCGGTGACGGTGGTGAAACTGGTCTTGCCCAGCACGCGCTGCTGGATGAAGAAGACGATCAGCGCAAAGGCCGTGAGGATGAGCGCCAGCGACGCGGCGCGGCCGGGGTCGAACTGCGCGCCGACGATGGCGAAGAAGATGTCGGTCGACAGCACCGAGTACGAGCCGCCCACCACCACCGGGTTGCCGAAGTCGGCAATGCTTTCGATGAAGCCAACCAGGAAGGCATTCGCCAGCCCCGGCTTGAGCAGCGGCAGCGTCACCGTCATGAAGGTCTGCAGGCGGCTGGCGCGCAGCGTTTGCGCGGCTTCTTCCAGGCTCGGGCTGATGCCGGCCACCACGCCGCGCATGATCATGAAGGCGATGGGCGTGAAGGCAAACATCTGCGCCAGCCAGACGCCCAGCAGGCCGTAGAACCAGCGCGTGGGCGGGATGCCGAAGGCCCATTCGAGCACCTGGTTCACCAGCCCGGCGCGGCCGAAGAGCAGGATCAAGCCCAGGCCGACGACGAAGGGCGGCGTGATGATGGGCAGCAGCGCCAGCACCTTGAGCGGCTGGGCCAGCCGTGACTGGCCGCGTTCGGCATAAAGCGCGATCAGCGTGCCCATCACCGTGGTGCCGGTGGCGCTGAGCAAGGCCAGGAAGAGCGTGTTCCAGGCCACGCCGCAGCGCACGCCGCCGACCACGCAAGACAGGCCCCATACGCGCTCGTGGCCCAGGCGTTCGGCCAGCGCCGTGGCCGACCAGGCGCCGGCTTCGTCCTGGAAGGCGCCGACCAGGCTCTTGGCCACCGGCAGCGCCACGAACAAGGCCAGCAGCGCCGCGCACAGCAGCACCGCGCCGGCCACGAAGAGGTCGCCGCGAAAGTAGCCCAGTCTCGCCACGCCGGCGGCCGTCACCATCAGCAGCGCCAACAGGGCCAGCGCGCCGCCGGCACCCATGCCGAACTGACCCGCCGGGAGTGCGCCGAAAAGCCCGTTGAAGGCCTCGAAAGACCAGCCCGTGGCGCCGATGGTGAAGCCGCTGGCGAGCAAGCCGAACAGGCCCAGCGCGCCACCGGCGACCAGCAGGCGGCCCTGCGCACGGCCGGGCGGCAGGTGCCAGCCCGCTGCGCCGATGGCCAGACCGACAAGGCCGGTCCACAGCCACGGCTTGCCGTGCCACAGCGCCTGCACCAGGCCACTGGCGGTTTCGCGGCCGCCAAACACACCGGGCAGCGCCGACAGCAGGCTGCCGTTCTGCAGAAAGTACCAAGGCAGCAGCAGGTAGGCCGCCAAGCCCAGCAGCAGCCACAGCGCCAGCGCGTGCCGGGCGCGCCGTGCGCCACCAAACGGCGTCATCGTGGCCCGTCTATCGGGGCAGCGAGTTGACGTCCTTCTCCCACTTGGCGATCAAGCGCTTGCGCTCGGTGCTGGCGCCGTACTTGGCGTAGTCGTAGTTGATGAACTTGATCTTCTTGAAGTCGGGCACGCGCGGGTCGACCTTGGCCGACTTGTTGGACGGCAGCTGGAACTGCTTGGCCGCCGCGCCCATCTCTTGCGCCGAGCCGGTAAGCGCCCATTCGTAGAACTTCTTGGCCTGCTCGAGGTTGCGCGCGCCTTTCATGATGCTCATCGAGCCGATCTCGGCGCCGGTGCCGTCGGCCGGCGTGACGGTCTCGACCGGAAAGCCCTGCATCTTCTCGCCCGGGCCGTCGTGCACGAAGCTGAT
>JANPMR010000478.1:0-1635 GCA_031427055.1 Rubrivivax sp. | reverse complement strand
GCGAATTCGCTCTCGACGTTGATGAACTCGCAGGGCGTCAGCGTGCCGTCTTTCACCAGCTCGCCCAGGCCTTCGACGATGTGCGTCTGCGGCGAGATCGGGTAGGCGCAGATGACCTCGGGGCGGCTCAGCGCCACCGCTTCGGCGACGGCCCGGGAGCCTTCAATTTGCTTGAGCATGGGCCACCTTCATCTCCTTGTCGACGAACGCAAAGGCCTCGGTGGCGGCCGCGACGTTGGCGTCGGCCACCTTGCCGCTGAACTTGTCCCGGATGGCGTGCGCCACGGCCTCCAGCGTGACCAACCCGGAGAGCGCCGCAAAGCCGCCCAGCAGCACGGCATTGGGCAGCGGACGCCCGATGTGACGCATGGCGATCTCGGTGGCTGGCACGGTGATCAGGCGCTCGTGGCGGAAGCGCTGCGCAACCTCGGCCAGGCCCAACTCGTCGAAGCTGCGCTTGCTGTTGATGAGCACGTAGCCGCCCGGCTGCAGGCCCTGGAAGACGTCCACCTGGTGCAGCAGCGTCGGGTCTTGCACGATCAGCACATCGGGCGCCAGGATGGGCTCGCGCAGGCGGATCTCACGGTCGTCGATGCGGCAGAAGGCGACCACCGGGGCGCCGGTGCGCTCGGAGCCGAAGCTGGGGAAGGCCTGCGCGTGGCGGCCCTGTTCGAAGGCGGCGATGGACAGCATCTCGGCCGCCGTCACCACCCCTTGGCCGCCGCGGCCGTGAATGCGAATCTGCAGCATGGGCTCCGCTCCTCAAGACGGGGCCCATGGTCGCGGCCTTGCGCGGCCGCCGCATTGCGCCACGTCAAGCGCTCGCCAAGACCGCTCGCGCCGGACCGGCCGGCACGCGGCCGCCGCAGTGCAGACTTGATGTTTCGCAAGTCGGCCTTTCCCGTCTGCCCGAACATGCCCGCCAGGCCCAAGCTCGCGTCTCTCATCCGGCGCCGACCCCGCACCCCATGACAGCCAGCAATCCCATCGTCGAGGCGCTGCGCCAGCAGCTTCAACAGTTGCAGGCCCAGCGCGACAGCGGCGCGATCAGCGCCGAGGCGCATGCGGCCAGCCGCGCCGAGATCGAGCGCCGGATCGTCGACGCCGTGCTGCGCTCGTCCGTCGACAGCAGCGCCGCGGCCACGAGCAAGGCCGCCGCCACGGCGCCACCACGCAGCAGCACCACGCGCTGGCTGACGGGCTTCGGCTTGGCGGGCGCCTTGCTCATCGGCGTCGCCTACTGGTGGTTTGTCCAAGCCGAGCAGGTGGCAGAACCGGCCGCCGAAGTGGCCACCACACCGGCGCCTCAGGCGGCTGAGGCGCCTGAGGCGCCCCACGCCATGAGCCAGGGCGACATGGTGGCGCTCACCGAACGCCTGGCCGAGCGGCTCAAGGGCATGCCAGACGACGCCCAGGGCTGGGTCATGCTGGGTCGCTCGTACATGGTGATCGGCAAGCCGGCGCAGGCCGTGGCCGCGTACGAGCGTGCGATCAAGCTCAGGCCGGCCGACGAGCGGCTCATGGCCGCCCACGCCGAAGCGCAGGCCGCCGCCAAGGCCCCCCGCTAGCTCAGCGCTTGCGCAGCTTCTGGATGGCTGCCAGCTGCGCGGCCATGGCCGCGAACTCGCCCGTCGC
>JANPMR010000477.1:0-4083 GCA_031427055.1 Rubrivivax sp. | reverse complement strand
CGTCAGCCAGGCCGCGGCGCAGCAGCGTGCCGGGCGCTGCGGGCGCGTCGCCAACGGCGTGTGCATCCGCCTGTACGACGAGGCCGACTTCGCGTCGCGGCCCAAGTTCACCGACCCGGAGATCCTGCGCAGCAGCCTGGCCGCGGTGATCCTGCGCATGAAGGCGCTGCACCTGGGCACGGTGGAAGACTTTCCCTTTATCGAGCCGCCGCCGGGCAAGGCCATCGCCGACGGCTACGCGCTGCTGGCCGAACTGGGCGCGGTGGACGATGCCAACGAGCTCACGCCCATCGGCAAAGAACTGGCGCGCCTGCCGCTCGACCCGCGTGTCGGCCGCATGATCCTCGAGGCGCGCCAGCACCAGGCCCTGAGTGAAGTGCTGATCATCGCCGCCGCCCTGAGCGGGCAGGACGCGCGTGACCGGCCGCTGGACAAGGCGCAACTTGCCGACGAACGCCACAAGCCCTTCGACGACGAGAGGTCGGAGTTCGTCGGCACGCTCAAGCTCTGGCAGTGGATCGAGGCTGGCCGCGGCGTGCACGGCCATCCTCCAGAAGGGCGGCAGCAACAGGACGCGCGCGTCGATTCACACAAGCTCACCAACCGCCAGCAAGAGCAGCGTCTGCGCGACCACTTCATCAACCCGCGGCGCGTGCGCGAGTGGCGCGACATCCAGTCGCAACTGCACACCGTGGTGGCCGAGCAAGGCTGGCGGCTCAACACCGCGCCGGCCACCTACGAACAGATCCATCTCTCCTTGTTGGCCGGGCTGCTGGGCAACATCGGGTGCAAGAGCGACGACGAGGATTGGTACCTGGGCGCGCGCGGCATCAAGTTCTGGCGCCATCCCGGCGCCAATCTCAGCAAGAAGCCGGGGCGCTGGATGGTGGCGGCCGAACTCGTGGAAACGACGCGCCTGTTCGGCCGCGGCCTGGCCGCCATCGAGCCGCAATGGCTGCCTGCCGTGGCCGGCCATCTGCTCAAGACTCAACTGCTTGAGCCGCACTGGGAGAAGAAGGCCGGCGAGGTGGTGGCGCTCGAGCGCGCCACGCTTTACGGCATCGTCGTCTACAACAACAAGCGCGTGAATTTCGGCAACGTCGACATGGCCGCGGCGCGCCAGATCTTCATCCGCGAGGCCCTGGTGCAGGGCGACTGGGAAACGCGCTTGCCCTTCCTTGCGCACAACCAGAAGCTCATCACACAGGTCGAAGAGCTCGAGCACAAGGCGCGCCGCCAGGATGTATTGGTCGACGACGAGTTGATCTTCGCGTTCTATGACCAGCAACTGCCGGCCGATGTGTGCAGCGGCCCGTCGCTCGAACGCTGGTACCGCGACGAAATCAAGCGCCAGCCGCGCCTGCTGCAGCTGACGCGCGACGAGCTGATGCGCCACGAAGCCGCTGGCATCACCACCGACACCTTCCCCAAGACGCTTCGCCTGGGCGGCATCGACTGCAGCGCCAGCTACCTGCACGAGCCCGGCGACGCCAAGGACGGCGTTACCGCCACGGTGCCCATCTACGCCCTCAACCAGGTCAGCGAAGAGCGCTGCGAATGGCTGGTGCCCGGCATGTTGCAAGGCAAGGTGCTTGCATTGGTGAAGAGCCTGCACCAGCGGCCGCGTTCGCGCCTGGTGCCCTTGCCAGACTTCGCCGCCGAGTTCTGCGCCACGGTGCCGTTTGCCCAGGGCGGCCTGATGGACGCGCTGCTCAAGGCGGTGCGCGAGCGCACGCAACTGGCGGTGCAGCGCAACGACTTCAAGCTCGACCAGTTGCAGCCGCACCTGTTCATGAACTTTCGCGTCACCGACGAGCACGGCCGGCAGTTCGGCATCGGCCGCGATCTGGCCAGCCTGAAGGCCGAGCTCGGCGTGCAGGCGCGCAGTGCGTTCCAGGCGCTGGCGGTGTTGAAGGTGTCTGCCGCAGCCGCCGCGGTGCCACCGCTGGTAGCCGCCTCCGAGGTGGCCGGCGCGGCGGCATCGGGCCGCGGCGCGGTGGCGGTGGTCAAGGCCCCGGCGCAGCCGGTCGAGACGGCGCGCTACACCGCGTGGACCTTCGGCGAACTGCCCGAGCTGATGGAAATCCGCCGCGGCACCCAGGTACTGGTGGGCTTCCCGGCACTGCTCGACCGTGGCACGCATGTCGAGATCGAGGTCTTCGACGAGCCCGAGATGGCCGCCGCACGCCACCGCGCCGGCCTGCGCCGCCTGGTGGCGCTGCAACTGCGCGAGCCCTTGCGTTTTCTGGAGAAGAACATCCCCGAGCTGCAGAAGATGGCGGCCTTTTACCTGCCGCTGGGCACGCCAGAGGAACTGCGCGAGCAGGTCATCGATGTCGCGCTCGACCGTGCCTTCCTGGCCGAGCCGCTGCCGACCGATGCCGCCGCGTTCGGCCGCCGCATCGACGAGGGCCGTGCGCGCCTGAACCTGATCGCGCAAGAGGTGGCACGCCAGGCCCACGCCGTGCTGCTGGAGTACGCCGCCGCGCTGCGCAAGCTCAAGGACGCCAAGGCGCCGAAAGAGGTCGCCGACGATGTCACGGCGCAGTTGCAGCGCCTGCTTGGCAAACGCTTCCTGGTGACGACGCCGTGGGCCGCGCTGCAGCACCTGCCGCGCTATCTGAAGGGCGTGGTGATGCGGCTGGACAAGCTGCGCGCCGACCCCGCCCGTGACGCCGCACGACTTGGCGAACTGCGCCCGCTGGAGTCACGCTGGGTGCGCCGCGTCGCCGAGCTCAAGGGCGCCGGACACGCGCGCCTTGACGAGTACCGCTGGCTGCTCGAGGAACTGCGGGTGAGCCTGTTCGCGCAAGAGCTGCGCACGCCGCAGCCAGTGAGCGTCAAGCGGTTGGACAAGGTCTGGGCGCAGCTTGCGGGCTGACGCGCGGCGCGGCGACTCGCGTCGAGCACTGGTTTGTCCCTGGGATGCGGGGGTCAAACCTCACGTTCACATCCCTAGAATCGCGCTTGCAGTCACGACGGGTCGGCGCCACCCCTGCCCCAACCCATGTGGGCCGTAGGCCATCAGCCCGGTTGATCCGTGGAGAGTTTGTGTTGAGAGTTCATCGTGGGATCGTTTGCCTGGCGCTTATGGCTGCCTGCACGGTCGTGACGGCGCAGGGCGCCGCGAAACCCGAGGCGGCCGCGGCCGCTGCTGCTGCTGCCGCTGCCGCCGAGGCCGCGGCGGCCATGGAGCGCGCGCAGCGTCAGGCCTCCAATCCGATGCGCATCATCCTGGAGGCCAGCAAGCGGGCCCGCGCCAAAGAGGCCGAGGCGGCCGCTGCGCAGGCAGGTACTGCATCGGTGCCCGTGCGCACGGATGGCGGCGTCATCGTGCCCAAGTCGGTGCCGCCCGTTGCGGCTGAGCCCGCAGTCGCATCGGCAGAGGCCACCCTCAGCGCCGACGCGATGCAGCGCCGGACCAGCGCCGTCGCCGTGCCGGCCATGGACTTGGGTGGCGTGACGACGCAGGCCGTCGCGACCCTGGCCGCATTGGCGGTGCCAGCGCCACCTGCGGCCCTGATGCGGCCCACGCTGGTCAACATGGTCGAACCGGTGATTCCGGCGCGTGTGCTCGATGAAGTCGGCCGCATCAACGAGGTCGCGGTTGACCTCACCATCCGCGCCGACGGCACCGTGTCCAGCGTGGCGATAGTGCCCCCCGCACCGCGTCAGATTCAGCGCTATGTGGTCGCGGCGCTAGAGCAATGGCGCTTCGGTCCCCTGCCGGCCGCGCGCGTGCACCGCGTGCAGCTGGTCTTCAACAACGAGCGCTGACACTCAGGCCAGAAGTTCCAGCGCGCGGTCCATGCCGCCGCTGGCGATGGTGAGCATGGCCTGCTCGCGCACGGCGGGCTTGGGGTGGTAGGCGATGGACAGGCCGGCCACCGACATCATCGGCAGGTCATTCGCGCCATCGCCCACGGCGATGACCTGATCGGTGGCGATGCCCATCAGCTCGGCCACCTCGAGCAGCGTGCGCTTCTTCTCGGCACCGTCGACGACATCGCCCCAGGGCCGCGGCACCAGGCGGCCGGTGAGGCAGCCGCCCTCGATTTCCAGCATGTTGGCGCGCGCGAAGTC
>JANPMR010000476.1:0-9585 GCA_031427055.1 Rubrivivax sp. | reverse complement strand
GCGCCGGCAAGGCCGAGGGCGCCATCGACGCCGGCAACATGCTCAAGCCGGCGCTGGCGCGCGGCGAGTTGCACTGCATCGGCGCCACCACGCTGGCCGAGTACCGCAAGTACGTCGAGAAGGACGCCGCCTTGGAGCGCCGCTTCCAGAAGGTGCTGGTCGACGAGCCCAGCGTCGAGGCCACCGTGGCCATCCTGCGCGGCCTGCAAGAAAAGTACGAAGTGCACCACGGCGTCGAGATCACCGACCCGGCCATCGTGGCCGCGGCCGAGCTGAGCCACCGCTACATCACCGACCGTTTCCTGCCCGACAAGGCGATCGACCTCATCGACGAGGCGGCGGCCAAGATCAAGATCGAGATCGACTCCAAGCCCGAGGTCATGGACAAGCTCGACCGCCGGCTCATCCAGCTCAAGATCGAGCGCGAGGCGGTGCGCAAAGAGAAGGACGAAGCCTCGGTGCGCCGCTTCGGCCTGATCGAGGAAGACATCCTCAAGCTGCAGCGCGAACTGGCCGACCTGGAGGACATCTGGAAGGCCGAGAAGGCCGCGGCGCAGGGCTCGGCGCATGTCAAAGAGGACATCGAGCGCACGCGTTTCCAGATCGAGGAACTCAAGCGCAAGGGCGACTTCAACAAGGTCGCCGAGCTGCAGTACGGCAAGCTGCCCGAGCTGGAGAAGAAGCTCAGTGCCGCGCAGGCCAAGGAGTCGGGCAAGTCCAAGGGTGCCGGCAAGGGCCCGCAATTGCTGCGCACCATGGTGGGCGCCGAAGAAATTGCCGAGGTCGTCTCGCGCGCCACGGGGCATCCCGGTGAGCAAGCTGATGCAGGGCGAGCGCGACAAGCTGCTGCAGATGGAAGCCAAGCTGCACGAGCGCGTGGTCGGCCAGGACGAGGCCATCACGGCCGTGGCCGACGCCATCCGACGCAGCCGCGCGGGCCTGAGCGACCCGAATCGGCCGCTCGGCAGCTTTCTCTTCCTGGGCCCCACCGGCGTGGGCAAGACCGAGCTGTGCAAGGCGCTGGCCGGCTTCTTGTTCGACAGCGAAGACCACATGATCCGCGTCGACATGAGCGAGTACATGGAGAAGCACAGCGTCAGCCGCCTGATCGGCGCGCCCCCGGGCTACGTGGGCTACGACGAGGGCGGGGCGCTGACCGAGGCGGTGCGCCGCAAGCCCTACAGCGTGCTGTTGCTGGACGAGGTGGAGAAAGCCCACCCGGACGTCTTCAACGTGCTGCTGCAGGTGCTGGACGACGGCCGCCTCACCGACGGCCAGGGCCGCACCGTGGACTTCAAGAACACCGTGATCGTGATGACCAGCAATCTGGGCTCACAGATGATCATGCAGATGGTGGGCAAGCCCAGCGCCGACATCCGCGACGCCGTGTGGGCCGAGGTCAAGCAGCACTTCCGGCCTGAGTTTCTGAACCGCATCGACGAGGCGGTGGTGTTCCATGCGCTCGACGCCCGCAACATCGCCAGCATCGCGAGCATCCAGCTCAAGCTGCTGGAATCGAGGCTCGCCAAGCTGGACATGAAGCTCGAGGTCTCGGCCGCGGCGCTGGCCGAACTGGCCAAGGTGGGCTTCGACCCGGCCTTTGGCGCGCGGCCATTGAAGCGGGCGATCCAGCAGCGCATCGAGAACCCGGTGAGCAAGCTCATCCTGCAGGGCCGCTTCGGGCCCAAGGACGTGATTCCGGTGGACGTGGACGGCGGTGAGTTCTCCTTCTCGCGCGTCGTCCATTGACCTCGTCCATTGACCCCGTCCACTGACCGAAAGTAACGGCGCACAGGTTTTCCCCCAAATGGCCGATGACGGAGACTGGCGCGATGCGCCATGCTTCGTCACTCACTTCAGGGGAACCCGATGACCATCCGATCACTGGCGGCACTGACCGCGTCTTGCGCTGCCCTGGCGCTGCCGGCGCATGGGGCCGAGTTGTACGTGCCGATGGGCTTGCCGGGCATCGGCCTGGGCTTGGCGGTGCCGGTGGGCCCGCTGTTTGCGCTGCGCGCCGACTTCATGACGCTGGGCGCACGCGAGAAGAACACGGTTGAGAGCGGCATCAGCTACCAGGGCAAGTACAAGCTCGACCGCACCGCGCTGCTGGCCGACATCTTCCCCTTCGCTGGCAGCTTTCGCCTCAGCGCGGGCGCCGTGTCGAGCAACTACAAGGTGACGTTGGACGCCAGCGGCGCCGGCGGCTCGCTGACGATCGGCAACCGCACCTACGTGACCACTGCCGCCGACGGCCTGAACGTGCAGGTCACGTTTCCGCGCAGCACGCCCTACCTCGGCCTGGGCTGGGGGCACCATGAGGGCTCGGGCCTGCGCTTTTCGGCCGACATCGGCGCCGCCATTGGCCGCGCCAAGGTGACGGCGGTGCCGCGCGGGCCGATCACCGGGCAGGCCGACCTGCAGGGCAACATCGACAAGGAACTGGCCGACTTGCGCGACGGCGTGGGCAAGGTGCGCGCCTTCCCGCAACTGTCGTTCGGCATCGGCTACAGCTTCTGAGGCGGCCAACGCGCCGCTGTCCTGCGCGACGCGGCGAGTGAGAAATCAGCGCGGCGCTTCGATGCGCTCGAGCTGCATGCGGGCCAAGGTCAGGTTGCCGGTGCTGGCCTGGATCACCAGGTGCACCGCCACGCCGGGGTGCCCAGGCACGGGGCGCAACAGCAAGTGGTGGCTCTGCGTGCTGACGCTGGCTTCGGCGCGTGCCGGGCCCAGCCCCAGCGCGCGTGACGACTCGCTCATCGCTTCGAGCAGCACGGCGCCCTGCTGCGCCAGCCGCTCTGGCGAGGGCGGCCCGCCGGTATGCGCCAGCGGCTTCATCGAATGGGTGTCGAACACGCAGCAGGCCACGGCGCCCTTGATGACGGCGCAGCGCTCGGCGTAGGCCTGCCAACGGGTGCCGCCGGGTACGGGCATCGGCGTCGGCGGCACGTCTCGCAGTGTCACGGCTGCTGGCCGGCCCGGCGGCGGCGAGGCCACGGGATCCAGCCCCATCGGCTGCGTCTGCGCTTCAGGCATCGGCACGCGCGGCTTGGGCACGGCGCGCGTCAACTCGGTGGGCAGCACGCGTTTGGCGTCGGTTTTGTCCTGCAGGCGGTTCCAGGCGCCACCGATGAAGGACCACACGTCCTTGGGCTGCGCAGCATGCGGCGTGACCTGCACCGCCACCTGGCTGCCCTTGGCGAGTTGGGCGCCCTGCACGGCCAGCGCGGTGCCCGATCCCAGCGGCACCAGCAGCAGGTCGCGGTTGGGCCAGACACCGCGCGACAGCGCCTCGTGCAGCGGCGTCAACTGCGCCGTCAACGCGTGTGGCGGCAGTTCGCCCACCAACAACACGCCCAGGCGGCTGAAGGCCAGCAGCACGCGCGCCAGCTGGGCGCGTGCCGCACCGTCGGCGTTGATGTCGGTGGAGTACACGCGCACCGGCGTGCCATCGGCCAGCGGCACCTCGACGAACTGCAGCACCGCCAACGCGACGCCGTGGCCCTGGCGGCGCACGGACAGGCGTTGCACGCGGCCGTTGTCGGCGCCAGCCAGGCTGGTCAGCAGGCGCAGCGAGGCGCTGGTGCCGACGTCGTGCAGGGCGATGTACTCGGGCTTGTGCAGCGTGAATTCTTGCTGCAGCGATTGCGCCAGGTCGCCGGCGATGAAGAGCTCGACCTGGTCGTCAGAGATGCGGCGGCCCACATCGTTTCGACCCTGGCCAAGGTAGGCCTCGCGGTCGGCCACGAATTGGGTTCGCGGGTCTAGCAGTTCGGCGCGGCTGGGGGCGTGCTGCGTCTGTTGCCAGGTCGGGTCTTCGCGGCCTTGGGACATGCGGATGACTTCTTCGTGAGGTGAACAGGCCATCATAGGACGGTGGCGCAGGCGCCGCATCCTCCCGCCTAGCGTGCTCCGTAGAATCGACGTCAATAGGCCACAGATGGCGCCGCCTGGTGCGCCCCGGCCAGACCGAGATCTCCTGCCGCATGACACACGCCCCGCAAGCCACCCCTCCGACCGCACGCATGATCGTCATCGGCGCTGGCCTGGCCGGCCTGACGGTGGCGCTGCAACTGGCGCGCAATCACTGCGTGCTGGTGCTGGCCAAGCGCGAACTGTCCGTGGGCGCCACGGCCTGGGCGCAAGGCGGCATCGTCGGTGTGCTGGGCGAGGACGACAGCGTGGAGTCGCACGTGCGCGACACGCAAGATGCCGGCGCCGGTCTCGTCGACGAGACCACCGCACGCTTCATTGCCGAGCACAGCGCGCAGGCCGTGCAGTGGCTGGTGGACGCCGGCGTGCCGTTCTCGCCCGACCCCGAGGGCCCGCTGGGCCTGCACCTCACGCGTGAGGGCGGCCACGCCGTGCGGCGCATCGCGCACGCCGCCGACGCCACCGGCAAGGCCATCCACGACGCGCTGCTCGAGCGTGCCCGCGCGCACCCGAACATCGAGCTGCGTGAACGCTGGATGGCGGTGGACGTCATCACCTCGCGCCAGCTCAAGCGGCGCGAGTCGCCACGCTGCTACGGCGTGTATGCGCTGGACATGGACGGCGGCCGCGTCGAGACATTGCCGGCCCGCGCCGTGGTGCTGGCCACCGGCGGGGCTGGCAAGGTCTACCGCTACACCACCAACCCCGATACCGCCACCGGGGACGGCATCGCGATGGCCTGGCGCGCCGGCTGCCGCGTGGCCAACATGGAATTCATCCAGTTCCACCCGACCTGCCTGTACCACCCGCAGGAGCGCAGTTTTCTCATCACCGAGGCGTTGCGCGGCGAGGGCGGGCATCTCACCTTGCCGAGCCTGGGGCCGGGTGACGCCGGGGGCACGCGCTTCATGGCCGCGCACGACGCACGGCTGGAACTGGCGCCGCGCGACATCGTTGCCCGCGCGATCGATTTCGAGATGAAGAAGCACGGCCTGGACCACGTCTGGCTCGACGCCCGTCATCTGGGCGAGGACTTTCTCAAGTCGCACTTCCCGACCATCCACGCGCGCTGCCTGCAGCTGGGCATCGACATCGCGCGCGCGCCGATTCCGGTGGTGCCGGCGGCGCACTACACCTGCGGCGGCGTGGTCACCGATCTGGACGGCCGCACCGATCTGCCGGGCTTGTACGCCGTGGGCGAGACCAGTTACACCGGGCTGCACGGCGCCAACCGCCTGGCCAGCAACTCGCTGCTCGAGTGCGTGGTGCTGGGCTGCACTTGTGCCGACGCCATCGAGCGCCAGCCCGTCGAGCCCGAACCGGCCTTGCCGCCCTGGGACGAGAGCCAGGTCGAGGACGCCGACGAGCAGGTGGTGATCGCCCACAACTGGGACGAACTGCGGCTGTTGATGTGGAACTACGTCGGCATCGTGCGCACCACCAAGCGGCTCGAGCGGGCGCTGCACCGCATCAAACTGCTGCGCGACGAGACCCACGATTACTACGCCAACTTCCGCGTCAGCCGCGACCTGCTGGAACTGCGCAACCTGGTGGTGTGTGCCGAGCTGATCGTGCGCTCGGCGCTGCGCCGCCACGAGAGCCGTGGCCTGCACTTCAGCCGCGACTTTCCGGATGCGCTGCCGATCAGCTTTCCGACCGTGCTGACGCGGCCGGCGACCAGCGGCAACTCACGGCGCTGAGGCCGCGCGCAAGGGCCCGCCTGCGCGGGGCCTTGCGGCTGCCGAAGGCCTGGACCCTCCGTGGTCCGGGCTGACCCCGCGGGCCGGCCCCGCGCTCAGCCGCGCACGCGCATCGCCGCGCGGGTCTGGACGAAGCCGAAGGCGTACTCGACGGCCTCGTGCAGCGCGCGCTCGCTGTCCACGCGCTCGCGGTCGCTGAGGTAGAAGACAAAGTCCACCCGGTGGCGGATGTAGCGCGGCGGCAGCCGGTTCAACGCCACGCAGGCAACATCGGCCAGCAACTCGTCGCTATTGCCGACGCCCGGGTAGCGGTCGGCAAACTTGGTCACCAGCGCATACACGGCGTGCTCGTTGTGGTTGGTGACGGATGCGAAATCGGCGCTCATGCTGAAGGCTCCACTCGTGCAAGGGCTAGGCTTGCTTATCGGCCGAAACGGCCGGCGGCTGAAGGGCAGGGCACGCGGCGGCGCTCAAGCCGCGCCCTGATGGCGAACCAGGCCGCTGCGGGGCGCTGCCAGGCTGCCGGGATGGCGGGCCACGAAGTCGAGCATGCGCTCGATGCAGCCCGCGGCTTGGCTGCGCACGGGTTCGGGCACGTGGATCTCGCCGCTGCCGTGCATGAGCAAGTGTGGCTCTGCCACTTTGCTCATACCCCCTCGGGGGGCGGACGACGTCGTCGTCGGCCTGGGGGCGTTCTCCAGGCAGGCCACCACGCCTTGCAGCGCGTTCATGGCCATCCACGGGCAATGCGCGCAGCTCTTGCAGGTGGCACTCTGGCCGGCGGTGGGCGCCTCGATCAAGGTCTTGCCCGGCGCAAGCTGGCGCATGCGGTGCAGGATGCCGTTGTCGGTGGCCACGATGTAGGTCTGCGCCGTGCCCTTGACGACGGCGTCGAGCAGTTGCGTGGTACTGCCCACCACGTCGGCCTGCTCGACCACGCTGCGCGGCGATTCGGGGTGCACCAGGATTTGCGCGCCGGGGTGTTCGCGCTTCAGCAGCTCGAGCTCGAGGCCCTTGAATTCGTCGTGGACGATGCAGGCGCCGTCCCACATCAGCATGTCGGCGCCGGTCTGCTCCTGGATGTAGCGGCCCAGGTGGCGGTCGGGCGCCCACAGGATCTTGCGGCCCTGCGCGTGCAGGTGCGACACGATGGCCAGCGCGCAAGAGCTGGTGACCATCCAGTCGGCGCGCGCCTTCACGCTAGCGCTGGTGTTGGCGTAGACCACCACCTCGCGGTCGGGGTGGGCGTCGCAGAAGGCGGCGAATTGATCGGGCGGGCAGCCCAGGTCGAGCGAGCAGGTGGCGTCCAGGTCGGGCATCAGCACGCGCTTGTGCGGCGACAGGATCTTGGCGCTCTCGCCCATGAATCGCACGCCGGCCACGACCAGCGTCTGCGCGGCATGCGCGCGGCCGAAGCGCGCCATCTCCAACGAGTCGGCAACCAGACCGCCGGTGGCCAGCGCCAGATCCTGCAGATCGCCGTCGACGTAATAGTGGGCCACGAGCACGGCGCTCTTGGCACGCAGCAAATCGGTGGCGCGTTCGATCAGGCTGCGGCGCTCGGCCGGGCCCACAGGCGGCGGCACCTTGGCCCAGGCCTGCGCGGTACACGTGGCGCCGCTGGCGTCGGGCCGGCTGTAATCAAAGGCAAGTTCTGTCATGCAAGACGGCTTCCGGCCAGGGGCCGGCGACATACGGTGCACCATGCTAACCGCGCCATCCGCCCAGCGCTTACGCTACGCGCATGACCCCGACCCAGGCCACCCCCTTGCCCCACAGGTCCACCGCCACGCGCAGCGACTTTGCCGTGATCGGCCTCGTCGGGCTGGCGCACGGCAGCTCGCACTTCTTTCACATGTTGCTGCCGCCGCTGTTCCCGGCCTTCATCCGCGACTTCGGGCTGAGCTACTCGCAGCTCGGGCTGGTGGTGACACTGTTCTTCGTGGTCTCTGGCGTCGGGCAGGCGCTGGCCGGGTTTCTGGTCGACCGCGTCGGTGCACGGCCGGTCTTGTTTGCGGCTTTGGGTCTGCTGGTCACGGCGGCGCTGGCTGCGGCCGCGGCCCAGGACTTCCAGGGCCTGCTGCTGGCCGCGGCGATTGCCGGCCTGGGCAATTCGCCGTTTCACCCGTCGGACTTCACGATCCTGAACAAGCGGGTGTCGCAGCCGCGCCTGGGCCACGCGTTTGCGGTGCATGGCATCGCGGGCAACCTGGGCTGGGCGGTGGCGCCGATCTTCATGGTGGGCATCGCAGAGCTGTCCGGCAGCTGGCGCGTGGCCTGCGTGGCGGCGGCCTTGGCGGCAAGCGCCGTGCTGCTGCTGCTGGTGCTGAACCGCGACGTGATCGACGACCGCCGCGGGCTGTGGGCGCATCAGACGGGTGCCGCGCCGACGCTGCCGGTGGAGCACCCGATGGCCTTCCTGCGCTTGCCGTCGGTGTGGCTGTGTTTTTCGTTCTTCTTCTGGTCGACCGCGGCCCTGGCGGCCATCCAGAGTTTTGCCGGGCCGGCCTTGACGCGTCTGTACGGGCTGCCAGCGTCGGTCACCGCGGCGGTCGTCACCGGCTACATGCTCTGCGGTGTGGCCGGCATGGTGGCCGGTGGGTTCGTCGTGGCCCGCGTGCAGCAGGTCGAGCGCACCATCGCGCTGGCCATGTCGGCGTCGGCGGCGCTGCTGCTGCTGGTGGCCAGCGGCTGGTTGCCGCCGCTGGCCGCCGTCGTGGCCGTGGCACTGGCCGGCGCGGGTTCGGGGCTGGCCGGGCCGTCGCGCGACATGCTCATCAAGCGCGCCGCGCCACCCGGCGCCACCGGGCGCGTCTACGGCACGGTGTACTCCGGGCTGGATGTGGGCTTCGCGGTCTCGGCGCCGGTGTTCGGCCTACTGCTCGACCGCGGCATGCCGGCGGCGATCTTCACCGCCGCGGCGCTCACGCTGCTGCTCGGCGTGGGCTCGGCTGCCTTGGTGGGAAGGCACGCCCGTGCGGCGCCGCCGGCAGCCGCTACAGTGCGCGCATGACGGCATCCCAACCCACCCCCAGCCCCGGCGCACGGCCCGCCGGCCACGCGCTCGTCGAAGCCCTCATCGCCCAGGGCGTGCACACCTGCTTCGGCGTGCCCGGCGAGAGCTACCTGGCGGTGCTCGACGGTTTTCACGAACACCGCGAGCAGATCCGCTTCATCGCCTGCCGCCAAGAGGGTGGCGCGGCCTTCATGGCCGAGGCGCAGGGCAAGCTGAGCGGCCGGCCCGGCGGGTGTTTCGTGACCCGCGGGCCGGGCGCCACCAACGCCAGCATCGGCGTGCACACGGCGTTTCAGGACAGCACGCCGATGGTGCTGTTCATCGGCCAGGTGGCCAGCGACCAGCGCGACCGCGAAGCCTTCCAGGAAATCGACTACCGGCAGATGTTCAGCCCCGGCACGCTGGGACTGGCCAAGTGGGTGGCCGAGGTGCAGGACGCCAGCCGTCTGCCCGAGTACGTGGCGCGCGCCTTCCACACCGCGATGCAGGGCCGGCCCGGGCCGGTGGTGCTGTCGCTGCCCGAGGACATGCTGACGCAGCTGACCGACGCCCCGGTGCTGCCACGCGTCGAGCCGGTGCGCGCCTGGCCGGCACCCGGCGGCCTGCGCGATCTGCGCGCGATGCTGATGGCGGCCGAACGGCCCATCGTGATCGCCGGCGGCTCGGGCTGGGACGCCGAGGCGGCTGGCGCGCTGCAGCGCTTTGCCGAGAACTGGCAGCTGCCCGTGGCCTGCGCCTGGCGCTTTCAAGACACCTTCGACAACCGCCATCCGCGCTATGCCGGCGATGTCGGCATCGGCATCAATCCCAAGCTGGCGGCGCGCATCCGCGAGGCCGATCTGGTGATCGCCTTGGGCATCCGCCTGGGCGAGATGACGACTGGCGGCTACACCCTGCTGCAGGCGCCGCAGCCGCGCCAGAAGCTGGTGCACATCC
>JANPMR010000475.1:0-4901 GCA_031427055.1 Rubrivivax sp. | reverse complement strand
CCTGGGCCTTGGCCCGCGCTTGCTCGATCAGACTTCCAGGCCGGAGCCTCGGCGCCGATCGGAATGCCAGTGCCTGAACCGCGCTCAGGCCGGACGCTGCGGGCCCCGCCGGCGCCACGCCGCGAGTACGGCGGCCAGCCTCTCGCGTTGGCCGGTGTCCGCGCCGCCGCGGCCTAGCAGCAGGGCCAGGGCGGCATCGGGCGGCAGGGCCTCGGCCGTGCTCAGGTGGCGGCTTTCGAGGGCTGCCTTCAGCGCCATCAACTTGCGCTCGCGGCGCACAGACTCGAAGGCAGCTGGCGTTGGCAGATCCCACGCGGCCTCGATCTGCAGCAGCAGGTCGTCGATGGGCGGCGCCGTGTCGGCGCCATCCGCCGGTGCCAGGCCGGCGCGTCGGCGCAAGGCCTCTTCCAAGGGCGCCGGCAACACAGGCAGGGCCTGCCATGACGCGGCCTGCGCCTCTGGTTCTACGTCTGCGGCGGCCTCTTGCTCGCGCGCCAGGCACAGCGCCAGCTTGGCATCGAGCGCATCGCAGGTGGACTGCCAGGCGCGGTGCGCGCTCTGGTCCAGCCACTGCCGCAACGCGTCACGCGCGGCGCGAAATTCTGCATCCAGCGCGTCGGCGCGCCCGCGCGGCGCCGGCCCGCAGCGCTGCCAGGCGGCGTCGACCTCGGCCAGCGCGCGGCGTTGCGCCGACGGGCTGAGTTCGGGACGCACCTGCAGGCGAGCGATCAGCGCCGCGCGCTCGGCGGCATGAGCCTCCAACTCTGCATCGCGTGCGCTCGAGACCGCCGCGCGCGCGGCGAAGGCGGCGTCGATCGCGGTCTTGAAATCGGTCCAGAGCGCTTGCTCTTCAGCGCGCGCCAGCGGCAGCGCCCGCGCTTGCCGCTGCCATTCGGCCTGCAGCGCGCGCACCTCGTCCACCAGGTCGCGGCCGCGGCCGGGTGCGTCGCCGGCAAGGGCGCGGGCGCGTGCCACCAGCGCCTCGCGATCTGCGCGAGCCAGGCGCCGCGCGGCCTGCAGCGGTGCCGCGACACGGCGCAGCGCGGCCTCCATGCGCTCGCCCAGCGTCGCACGCGCCGCGCGTGGCACCGTGTGCTCGAGCGGACCGAGCTTTCGCCACTCGGCCTGGAAGCGCTCAAGCGCGGTTGCCAGCGCGTGGGCGTCGGCGGGCACGTCGCTCTTCGCCTGCGGCGCTTCGTCGTCCGCAGTGGACGCGGGTGCGGCTGAATCGGCAGGCGCGGCAGTGGCACCCACGCGCACCGCTTCGAGGACCTCGAGCAGCTGATGGCGCGCTGACAAATTGGCCTCACGCGCCGCACGCTGCGCGGCGACTTGCGTGGCGACCGGCGCGTAGGCCGCTTCCAGTGCGGCATCGAAGCGCTGCCACAGTGCGCGAGCACCGGCGCCGCCCGAGTGGTCGATTTCCTTCCAGCGTGCGCGCAAGGTGGCGATGACTTCGGCGCGCTGGCGGGTCGACAGCCGGGCGACTTCTGCATCGGCATCGCTTTCGACCTCCCCATCGGCCTTGCCCTGGCGGCCAGCCACGGTGGCCGCGGCCAGTGCCTCGGCCTGCAGGACGAGCTCGTCTCGGGCGCGGGCGCCAGCCCAGTGTTGCCAGCCGTGCAACTGCGCCAGCCGCGCCTGCGCCGCCGCGACACGGACGCGCAGCGCATCGGGCGCATCGGCAACTTGCACTGCGTCGACGATGTCGCTCAGATGGCGGTGCGCATCAGCCAACTGCCCGGCGTCGAGCGCCGTCTCGACCTGCGCGACGCTGTCGGCGAGGGCTGTGATCTGCTCGCCCCGCTTCGCGTGCTGGAGCTCGCGGGACTGCTCACGACGCTGTGCATGCCGCGCGTGCCGCGCCTGGTCGCGCGCCTGCTGCCAGCGTGCGTGGCGGGCCTGCAGCAGCGCTGCCAAAGGTGCGTCGGGCAGCGAGGCAAGCGCTTGCCATTCCTGTTGGGGGTCGTCGGTGGCCGTTGGTGCGGCCGCGGCCGGTTCGGCCAGGAGGCGGTCGAGCACGGCCAGATGGTCATCGAGCGCGGTTGCGAGCTCGAGCGCACGTTGCAACGCGGCCTGCGCGGCCTCGGTGGCAGCGGTGACGGCGCCGTGGTCCGGCGGCTGCGCCGCCAGCGCGCCGCGCGCCGCACCCATCGCGTCGGCAAGCCCCGCACGGTCCTGCGTGCCGGCTGCGGCCTCGGTGCAGGCGGTCTGCAACCGCCGCAGGGCCTGCGCGGCGTCGACTTGCCAGCGCTTGCGCTGCAGTTCGACTTCGCTGCGTTGCTGCACCTGCGCCGACAGTTGCGCCGTCATTGCCGCGAACTGGTCGCGCTGGGCGACTTCGATGAGATCGAGGTCGAGCGCCAGCCAGGCCTGGTCGAGCTTGACGAGACGATTCACCGCCACGTCGGCCTCGCCTGCCAGGCCGCACGCGGTCTCGATCAGGATCGCGGCCTGCTCGCGGGTCTGGCGCAGGGTCACCTTCGCCTGCAGTTGGCGCTTGGCGACTTTGTGGACGCGGCGGTCGTGGCTGCGGAACTCGCGCTCGGCCAGATTCAGCGCCGCTTCGCCGTCCATCGCTTCGACGGCCGCTTGCTTGACCTGCAAGGGCGCGAGCGCGGCCCGAACCAGCGACAGCAGCGCGTCATCGTTGCCATGCGCCTGCGCGAGCTGCGCCGCCCAATCCACGGCCGGTGTCGTCGGCACTGCAAGCTGCGGCGGGCTCTTCGCGGCAACGGCAGGTGCCGGTGTCCGGGCCGGTGCCGGGCCCATTTTCTTGAAAATCCAGCCCAGCATGCTTGTGCCCTGTGTCCGCCAACGAGGCGCCGATTTTGACTGCACAGCCTAGACATCTCGGGCCGATTGGGTTTCGCCCTCTAGATGCCGGTGAGCAAACTATCACTTACGGTGCTTCGTCGCACCGGCTGGTCGGAAAGCCGACTCAGTCCCCCTCACTTCAGAAGGCACATCATGACCAAGACCACCCTGCACACCGTCACCCTCGAGACCGTTGCCAACTACCGCCAAGTGGCCGTGCGTGCCGTCGGCGCCTACCGCGCCAGCGGCCACCGCCTGCTGGCGATGATGGGTCGCAACTTCGACCGCGGCACCAGTCGCATCGCACCGAAACTGGCCGCGGCGCTGCGCAAGACCAGCACCACGGTCAGCGACGCCGCTGCCAAGGGCATCGACACCCTCAGCACGCAGACCGAGCGCGTCATTGAGTTCGGCAGCACCCGCGTCAGCCAACGGATCGACCGCGTCGCCAACCTCGTCCAGGGCATCGAGAACCGCTACGTCGCCACCAGTCTCCAAGCCGTGGCACGCTTCAGCCTGACCGGAGCCCAGGCCGCGCTGACGGTGTCCGAGAAGCTGGCAGCCGGCGTCGACAGGCTGGCCGATGTTGTCGGCGGCAAGCACGCGCGCGGCACCCAGGCCGTGGCTCGCGCCAAGACCGCCGTCAGGGCCGCACGCCGGGCCGCTGCGCCGGCCAAGCCCCGGGCCGTGACCAAGGCTGTGACCGTGACCCCGCGCGTCAAGGCCGCCCCGGCCAAGCGGGCCGCCAAGCCCGTGGTCAAGGCCAGGGCCCCGCGCCGCGCCGCGACCCAGGTCGCGCAGGCTGCCGTCGCGGCCTGATCCGCTTTGACCCGGGTGCGCTCGACCAGAGGGCGTGCCCGGGTCCTGACTCAGGGCCTCACAGCCTTGCCAACGCGCAAGGCCTGACCGCCAAGCTCAGCAGACTGGCGGATCACCGGGCGGCGCGACAATCCGCGCGGTGATCCACAGCACACGCAAGAGGGCAGCATAGCTGCGCCTCCCCAGCCCCAGGGACCCTGGCAAGACCGCAACTTCCGATGGTTGTGGTCGGGCATGTGCGTGTCCACGCTGGGCTCGCATACCGCCGGCATCGTCTACCCGCTGCTGGTGTTGGCGCTCACGGGATCGCCGGAGGTCGTGGGGTGGGTGACGGCCTTGCGCATCACGCCCTTCGTGTTGCTGTGCCTGCCGGTGGGCGCCATGATCGACCGCTGGGACCGCCGCCGCGTCATGCTGTGGTGCGATCTGGGCCGCGGCATGGTCGTGGGCAGTCTGCCGCTGGCCATGCTGTTGGGCCCGCCGACGCTGGCCCACATCGTCGCCGTGGCGGTGGTGGAGGGCACGCTGATGGTGTTCTACAACCTGGCCGAAGTGGCGGCGCTGCCGCGCGTGGTGGCCAGGCCGCATCTGCCGCAGGCCAGCGCCATCAACCAGGCTGGCTTTGCGGCGGCCGGCATTGCCGGCCCGGCGCTGGGCACGGCCTTGTTTCAGGTCAACCGGGCGCTGCCGTTTGCCGCCGACGCGCTGAGTTACGCGGTGTCGGCCTTCACCTTGTGGCGCCTGCGCGGCGACTTCTCGGCCGTGCCGGCCAGCGCGCCGCGGCACCTGGGTGCCGAGGTGATGACCGGGCTGCGCTGGCTGTGGCGCGAGCGCATCGTGCGCCAGATGGCCGTGCTCACGGGCGGCATGAACTTCGTCGAGGCGGCGGTGCCGCTGCTGCTGATCGTGATGGCGCAGCAGATGGGCGCCAGCGCGCTCGAGATCGGTCTCATCTTCAGCGCCGCCGGCGTGGGCGGTGTGCTGGGCGCGCTGGTGGGTGGTCGCATCCAACGCCACGTCAGTTTCGGCACAGTGATCGGCGGCGTGCTGCTGCTGCAGGCGCTGCTCTATCCGCTGTACGCCGCCAGCCCGTCGCCGCTGTGGCTGGGCGCGGTGTATGGGCTGATCGAGTTCCTGGGTGCGGTCTACAACGTGGTGCAGTTCAGCCACCGCATCGCGCTCATTCCTCAGGGGCTGGAAGGGCGGGTCAATGCAGGCTACCGCTTCATTGCGCATGCGCTCAGCCCCGTCGGCGCGGCCCTGTG
>JANPMR010000474.1:0-4112 GCA_031427055.1 Rubrivivax sp. | reverse complement strand
ACTTTCCCGACCGCCACATAGCGCGTGCCGCGCTTTTGCCCCTGCACCTGCGCATGTCCGTCGGCCACCAGTTGCCTGAGCAGTGGCCGCACCGCTGCGGCGTCGAGGCCGGTGGCCGCGCGGGCGGCGGCGTTGTCCAGCGAGCCTGCCCGGCGCAAGGCAGCCAGCAGGCGCGAGGCCGGGTCGCGCGCCCGCGCCGGATTGGCGCTTGGACGTGCAGGCTTGGCGTTTGGACGCGCCGCACCGACCGGCTTGGCCGCCGATCGCGGCTTCTTCGGAACTGTCGTGGCCGCCCCAGTGGACCCATCCATCTCCAGCCCGAAGAGGGCGCCGATATCGTCGCTGGCCAGGGTGCGCTCGCCCGCAGCAGCGGCGGTGACCACTTCAGAGCCGGCCTTGCTCAGCAGTTCGGCGGGGTCGACCTGGCGCAGGGTGAACAGCAGTTCCGGCTTGCTGTCGAAGCGGGCGCCAATGCCGTACAGGACGGCCGCGACATGCTTGCACATGTAGGCGCCGTCCGGGCACGAGCAGTCGAAGTGGATGTCCTTGGGCACCGGGAACAGTCCATCGCCCTGGCGGCAAAGGCGGTCCATCACGCCCTTGGAGAAGCGCCCCTGCAGCAGTTCCACCAGCGAGTCGATGCCGCCGGCGCAGTCGGCGCAGAGCTGCTGCCACTTCGCCTTGGGCACCGGCATCACGGTGATGGTGGTGCGGTACACCTGCGACCCGCTGACCCGCGCCGCGACCGTGCCGGGCGTGATCTGCAGGTCAACCACCGATCCGTTGCGCACGTAGGTGCGGCCGCGCGGCAGGCGGTTGGCGTAGTCGCTGTAGCTCTCCATGTTGGCGCACCAGGCCTTGCCCCAGGGCGTGGCGGCGATGCCGCGGCCCTGGACGACGACCGGCGAAACGGCTTGCCCCTTCTTGGCCAGCTTGGCCATCTCGGCAGCGGCCTTGCGGCGGCGCTCGGCGACCGGGACGTAGGGTGACCACTCGTGAAACATGAAGTCCCTCGCTATCCCTGGATTGAGGCGGAATTCAGGTCGAGACTGACCAGACGCAAGAGTTCGGCATCGCTCAGCTCGGTCAGCCTGACCTCGCCGCCACCGCCATCCAGCAGGTCGGCGGCCAGCCGTTTCTTGTCGCTGATCATGGCGTCGATTTTCTCCTCGATCGTGCCACGGCAGACGAACTTGTGGACCAGGACGTTGCGCTGCTGGCCGATGCGAAAGGCGCGGTCGGTGGCCTGGCTTTCCACGGCCGGGTTCCACCAGCGATCGAAATGCACGACATGCGAGGCGGCGGTGAGGTTGAGGCCCGATCCGCCGGCCTTCAGCGAGAGCACGAAGAAGGGCACCGTCTCGTCCTGCTGGAAGCGGGCGACCAGATCCTGGCGGCCCTTCACCGCGGTGGCGCCGGTCAGCACGCAACCGTCGCGCCCGAAGATCGAACCCAGGAAGGCGGCGAGCGGCCCGGTGGCCTCGGCATACTGGCTGAACACCAGCATCTTCTCCTGCTTGGCGGCGATGACCTCGGCCAACTCGCGCAGGCGGGCCAGCTTGCCGCTGTCCGACTCGGCCCAGCCGCCGTCGCCCAGCCAATGCGAGGGGTGGTTGCAGATCTGCTTGAAGCGGGTGAGGAAGGCCAGCACCAGCCCCCTGCGCGCCACGCCCTCCGGCCCCTTCTCGAGCGCCTGGGTCAGATCGTCCACCGCTTGCTGGTAGAGCGCCGCCTGCTTGCGCGACAGGCCGCAGTAGGCGTTCTGCTCGGTCTTGTCCGGCAGATCGCTGATCACCGCCTTGTCGGTCTTCAGCCGGCGCAGGATGTAGGGCTGCAGCAGCCGGCGCAGCGGCGCGTAGCCGCCGGGGCTGTCGGCCAGGCCCTTGGCGAAGCTGGTGAACTGTTTAGCGCCCCCCAGCAGACCCGGATTCACGAAGTCGAAGAGGCTCCACAGGTCGCCCAGCCGGTTCTCGATCGGCGTGCCGGTCAGGGCCAGGCGTGAACCGGCCTTCAGCGTCTTGGCCGCCTTGCTTTGCCGGGTGCCGGGGTTCTTGATCGCCTGCGCCTCGTCCAGGATGGCCAGCCGCCATGGGGTGTCTTGGACCCAGCCGAAGCGGTGCAGCGAGCCATAGCTGGTGATCACCAGATCGAACTCGGCCAGACGCTTGGTCGGCAGATCAGCCAGCGCCTCAGCCGGCTGCTCGGCGCTAGGTGCCGAGCTGTGGGCCACCAGCACGCGCAGGCCGGGCGCAAAGCGCGCCGCCTCCTGCGCCCAGTTGGCCAGCAGTGAAGCCGGTGCCACCAGCAGGCTGGGGGCAGGGCCTTCGGCGCGTTTGCGCACCAGCAGCAGCGCCAGCACCTGGATGGTCTTGCCCAGCCCCATGTCGTCGGCCAGGCAGGCGCCCAGGCGCAGATTTGAGAGCAGGTGCAGCCAGCGCAGGCCAACTTCCTGATACGGCCGCAGCGTGGCGTGCAGATCGGCGCCGGCGTCCACAGCAGCCAAACCCTGCGGCCCGCGCAGTCCCGCCAGGGTCTCGGCCAGCCAGGGCCCGGGGTTGATCTGCGCCCACTCGGGCGAGGCTGTCACCTCCTTGCCGCCGATGGCCGCACCGGCCCCGGCCAGCAGGCGCATGGCCTCATGGAAGCCCAGGCCCTGCTCGCTGGCCAGGCGCTCGACCTGCTGGAACTGGGTCAGGGTTTGCTGCAGCCGCTGGGCGTCGACCTCGACCCACTTGCCGCGGATGAACACCAGCCCGCGGCTGTCGGCCAGCAGGCCCTTGACCTCGGCGGCGGTCAACGCCTCGCCATCGATGGCCACCGCCACCTGGAAGTCGAGCAGCGCGTCCTGTCCCACCCGCGACGGCTGACTCCCACCGACGGTGGCGCTGACCGTCGCGCGCGAGGGCCGGTTGGCCCGCCACTGCGCTGGCATGCGCACCACCACGCCGGCGTGCTCCAGCGTCGGCACATCGTGCAGCAAGCTCAGCGCCTCGCCAGCGCTCCAGCGCAGCGGCTGGAAGATCTCGCGGCGGTCGATGAGACCCTTCAACCAGTCGCAGCCCTCTGCCGCGCGTTGCAGCGGCGCCAGCAGGGCGAGCAGGCGTTCCTTGTCGGCCGCGGCGGCGTACTCGCGCAGGGCCTCGCCCAGCGGCCGGTGCTGCGCCTTGCCCTGCGCCGACAGCCGGGTGGTGTAGGTGGCCAGGAAGGCGAAGGGAAACTGCTCGTCCTTGCGGTTCTCGGCCAGATGGACGTGAACGCGGCCGACGAGGTGCCATGCCGGGTTGCGCGCCTTCAGGAAGACGCCGAGCGGCTGGCCCGAGAACCGCAGTTCGGCGTGCAGCGCGGCGTCGAGTTCTAGCCACAGCCGCTCCAGCACCGCGGCCGACAGGTATTCCGCCCCGTCCATCGGCGGCGCCGACCAGGCCAACGCCTGCAGCTCGCCGTCATCCGGCGCCGGCACACGCCCCGGCAGGTGCTCCGCCACCTCGGGCAGCGTGCACAGCGCGGTCAGGTAGCGCACGGCCAGGTCCCGCCACCACGCCACCACCGGCGGCAGGGCTGCGCCGACGTGTTCGGCGCCAAGGCCCAGCAGGAGCTGGCCCGAACCCAGGGCGCTGAGCACCGCCAGCTGCTGGGCCAGTTCGAACGGCAGCGGCGGCGCGTCCGGCACGGACACCATGGTGAGGCGGCCGTGGGGGGTGAGCGTGAGGGTGCGGGTGGTCATCGGGCTGTGGACAGGGACGGGATGGCGCAGACGGCAGCAGGAGGCAAGAACTTTCCGGCGACCCGCCTTGGTGGTTTCGGTGTGGCGTATCGCCCGGCTTTCGTCAGCTTGGTTGAGGCGGCATTTTCACGCCGGCATCGCGTCAACTCAGCCACTGCGGCAACAAGATGCGGGTTGAATCCGCGGGCCCCAGACCCAGCGTGCGCCGCAAGGCGCCCCGGTTCGCTGCGCCCGGCGCCGTCAGCGGTCGCGCCAGGCCTTGAGGCAGTGCTCGATGAAGGCCGCCTCGTCCCAGCCTTGCGACGGGCTGCGCGCGGCGTCGATCAGGCGCTCGGTCAAGGCGCGGATCACGCGCTCGCCTTCCCAGCGCGTGCCCACCAGGTAGCGC
>JANPMR010000473.1:0-4979 GCA_031427055.1 Rubrivivax sp. | reverse complement strand
CTCACCACCTCGATGACCAGCACCGGCGTCTTCCCGACCATGGTGCTGCAGATGGCCGCCATCGGCGAGGAATCCGGCTCGCTCGACCACATGCTGGCCAAGTGCGCCGAGTTCTACGAAGAAGAAGTCGACGAAATGGTCAAGGGCCTGTCGAGCCTGATGGAGCCCTTCATCATCGTCATCCTGGGCGTGCTGATCGGCGGCATCGTGGTCTCGATGTACCTGCCGATCTTCAAGCTGGGCGCGGTGGTCTGATGCAGGTGGACCTTGCGCTCGCGGCGTTAATTTCGCCGTGGGGCCTGGGCGTGCTCGGGCTGATGGTGGGCAGCTTCCTCAACGTCGTCGTGCACCGTCTGCCGGCCAGCGAACTGCGCGACTGGTGGCGCTTCGACATCGCCGACTACGCACTCGCCGACGGACGCGCCTGGAAGGCCCTGCTCGGCCCCAAGGTGCCGCCACCGCCGCAGCTCAAGGCCGCGTCCGACGCCATTGCCGGCGCGCTCGACGGCTTGCCGCTGCAGACGCTGGTCAAGCCGCGCTCGCGCTGCCCGCATTGCGGGCACGTGCTGCGCTGGTACGAGAACATTCCCGTCATCAGCTGGCTGGCGCTGCGCGCACGCTGCTCGGCCTGCGCGGCACCGATCTCTTGGCGCTACCCTTTGGTCGAACTCAGCACCGCCGCGGCCTTTGCCGGCTGCGCGGCGCTGTATGGCGCCAGTGCGCTGGCGGTGGTGATGTGCATTGCGTCGGCGCTGTTGATCGTGATGGCGCTGATCGACCTCGACACCACGCTGCTGCCCGAGTCGCTCACCATTCCTCTCATCGCGCTGGGCCTGCTCGCCGCATTGGTGCGCTGGACGCCGGTCCCGGTGGCCGAATCGATGGCCGGCCTGCTGCTGGGCTACGGCCTTTTGTGGAGCCTGGGCTTCATCTGGAAGGTGCTGTTTCGCAAGCCCAACGCCATGGCCGAGGGCGACATGAAGATGCTGGGCGGGCTGGGCGCGCTGCTGGGCTGGAAGCTGATTCCGGGCCTGTTGATGGTGTCAGCCGGCGTCGGCGCGGTCGTCGGCGTCTCGATGATGCTGTTTGGCGGCCTCAAGCGCGAGACGCCTATCCCCTTCGGGCCCTACCTGGCCTTGGCCGGCCTGCTGGGCATCTTCGCGCCCGACACCCTGCTGGGCTTCGGCGACGCACTGGACTCGCTGCTGCGCTGATGCTCGCCCATGCGCACCGGAGCATCGGCCTGACCGGCGGCATCGGCAGTGGCAAGAGCACGGTGGCGCAGATGCTGGTGGCCTGCGGCGCGCATCTGGTGGACACCGACGCCATCGCGCGCCGCCTCACGCGGGCCGGCGGTGCCGCCATGCCGGCGCTGGCCGCCGAGTTCGGCCCTGCCGCCGTGGCCGGCGATGGCGCGCTAGACCGCGAGCACATGCGCCGCCTGGCCTTTGCCGATGTCGGCGCCAAGCGGCGGCTGGAAGCGGTGCTGCATCCACTGATCGGCGAACAGGCGCGGCTGGAGGCCACGCAATCGAACGGCAAGCCAGTGGTCTACGACGTGCCGCTGCTCGCCGAGTCGCGCCACTGGCGCGCGCGGGTCGAACGCGTGCTGGTCGTCGATTGCGACGAGGCCACGCAGGTGGCGCGCGTCGCGCAGCGGCCAGGTTGGCGCGAGGACACAGCACGCACCGTGCTGGCCCTGCAGGCCGGTCGCGCAGCGCGGCGTGCCATTGCCGATGCCGTGATCCACAACGACGGCCTCTCGCTGGCCCAGCTCGAAGCCGAAGTGCGCTCGCTGTGGGCCTTGTGGTGCGGGGCGGCTTGAAGGGCTTGCGCCCGGACGAGGCTGGGCCCGGGCCGCACCGCGCGCTGTGGAACAATCGTCAGCGGCAATGATCCCGGCCGCCAACCTGCACTCACCCGAGCCCGCCTTGGTTCTCTACGAGTACCCTTTCAACGAGGGCATCCGCACGATGCTGCGGCTCGAACATCTGTTCGACCGCCTGGGCCAACTGGTGGCGCGCGACGCGCCGGTGGACCACCACTTTGCGCTCGCCACGATCTTCGAGGTCATGGACGTGGCCTCGCGTGCCGACCTCAAGAGCGATCTGCTGAAAGAGCTGGAGCGGCATCGCACGCAGCTCCAGACCTATCGCGGCCACCCCGGCATTTCCGAAGCTGCGCTGGATGCGGTGACCTCACGCATCGACCATGCCTTCAACGGCTTGAACCAGCTGCAGGGCAAGGCCGGCCAGGTGCTGGCAGGCAACGACTGGCTGATGAGCATCCGCAGCCGCATCAACATCCCCGGCGGCACCTGCGAGTTCGACCTGCCGGCCTACTACGCCTGGCAGCAACACGCGCCGGCCAAGCGCCGCGAAGACCTGCAGGGCTGGATGGCAACCCTGACGCCGCTGGCCGAAGCGCTGCAGGTGCTGCTGGGCCTGCTGCGCGACAGCGGCGCACCGCAGCGCATGGTGGCCACCGCCGGCCAGTACCAGCAGAGCCTGGCGCCCGGCAAGACATTCCAGCTGATGCGTGTGCGCATCGCTGCCGACAGCGGCCTGGTGCCTGAGATCAGCGGCCACCGGCTGATGGTGTCGATCCGCTTGATGCGGCCGGACGCCGAGGGCCGCCTGCGCACCGCCGCGGTCGACACGGCCTTCGAGCTGGCGCTGTGCTCGTGATCGCAGGCGCCGCGTCGGACCCCCGATGAGCGACACGCCACGCCTCGTTCCTTGCCCGGGCTGCGGCCAGCCGGCGCCCTTTGCGCCCGGCAATGCCTGGCGGCCGTTCTGCAGCGAGCGCTGTCGCAGCGCCGACTTGGGCGCTTGGGCCAGCGAGCGCTTTCGCGTGCCGGCCGAGGCGCCACCTGACGACCCAACTGAGCAGACCGCTCCGCCGCGTCACTGACCGCACACTGACCGCACACGGCCCGCTGGCACCGTGGCGCCGGGGCAGCCCACGCCGCCCACCTACATCGACAGCGATCCCTCGCGGAACGCGGTCTTGTCGAGCCACACATTGACGAGCACCGCGCGCCCCTGAGCCGCGAGTTCACGTGCGCGGCGCAGCGCGGGCAGCACCTCGTCGGCGTGGCGCACCAGCAGGCCTTCGGCGCCGAAGCCGGCCACGACCTCGTGGTACGCGGTGCGCGCCAGCACGGTGGCGACATCGTCGTGCAGCATCTTGACTTGCTCGCGCGCAATTTGCGTCCAGCCGGCGTCGTTGCCCACCACCGCGATCACCGGCACGCCCTGGCGCACGAAGCTGTCGAACTCGGTCAAGCCCCAGCCGCAGGCGCCGTCGCCAAAGACGATCCAGACCTCGCGGTCGGGCCGCGCCAAGGCCGCGCCGAGTGCGAAGCCGGCGCCCACACCCAAGGTGCCAAAGGCGCCCGGGTCGAGCCAGGTCAGCGGCCCGCGCGGGTGCAGCACGTAGCTGGCGGTGGCGACAAAATCGCCGCCGTCGGCGACGAAGACCGCGTTGTCGCCGGCCTCGGCCTCGAGCGCACGAAAGAAGGCCAGCGGGTTGACGAATTCACCGCGCGCCGCTGCCTGCGTGTCGATCTCGGTCTCACGCACCTGGTCGCGCGCGCGCAGGGTGTCGATCCAGCCGGCCCCGTGCGCCGGGCCTGGCGACGGCGCCTTCTCTTGCGCATCGGCCAACGCGATCAGAAACTGCCCGGCGTCGCCGATCGCGGCCACGTCGGGGCGGCGATTGAGTCGTGCGTCCTTGGCGCTGCGGTTGGCGGCGATCAGCGTCGCGCCGCGCCGCACGTGGCGGCCGTAGTCGAGCCGGAAGTCGCAGGGCACGCCGGCCAGCAGCACGCAGTCGGCCTCGCGCAGCGCCTGGCGGCGGGTATGGCGCATCTGCAGCGGGTGATCTCGCCCCAGCAGCCCGCGGGCCATGCCCGACAGGTACACCGGCACGCCAAGCCGCGTCACGGCATCGGCGATGCGCTCGGCCTGAGCGGCCTGCACCAAGGCCTGGCTGCCGATGATGAACAGCGGCCTCTGTGCCTTGGCCAGCGCGGCCAGCGCCTTTGACAGCGCAGCGTCGCTTGCCCGCGGCACCGCCACGGGCCGCACGGCCGGCACGGCCACGTCCTGGCTGCCCGCGAACATGCGCTCGGCGTGGCGATTCAGGTACCAGCGCAGCGCGCGATCAGGCACTGAACTGCCCTTGCCGGCCGCATCGGCATACCACTGGCGGATCGAGGCCTCGTCGTACAGCAGGTCCACCGGGCACTCGATGAACACCGGCCCGGGCACGCCATCGCAGGCCAGCGCAAAGGCTTCGGCCACGGCAGTGCCCAGGTCGCGCACGCGCGTGAGCTTGATGAAGCGCTTGACGTGCGGCTCGACCAGCGGGCGTTGCGAGATGTCCTGCAGCGCGCCGCGGCCCTGCAGCGCCGTGGGCGCGGCGCCGCCGATGAGGATCAAGGGCGACTGCGCCAGCTGCGCGTTCTTCAGCGCGGTGATGGTGTTGGTGATGCCCGGCCCGGCGGTGACCGCGGCCACACCGGGCAGGCCCGTCAGCCGCGCCGTGGCATCGGCGGCAAACACCGCGGTGACCTCATCGCGCACGTCGACGACGCGGATGCCCAGGCCCTTGGCCGCCGCCAGGATGGGCGAGATGTGGCCGCCGCACAGGGTGAACAGCCGCGGCACGCCATGCGCTTGCAATGCGCGGGCGACGAGATCACCGCCGTGGCGCGGCGGCCTTGCGCTGTTGTCGCTCATGGCGCGCTCAAAGCCAGACGATGCGCTCGCCGCGTGCGTACCAGGCGTCGATCTGCGGCGCCACCGCGGCCTCGATGCGGCTGCGCTTGATCTTCATCGTCGGCGTCAGCATGCCGTTCTCCACCGACCAGGGCTCGCGCGCCACCACCAGCAAGGCCAGATGCTCGTAGTCGGCCACGCCCTTGTTGACTTCGTGCAGCAGGCGGTCGAGCGCGGCGTGAACGCGCTCGCGCA
>JANPMR010000472.1:0-4428 GCA_031427055.1 Rubrivivax sp. | reverse complement strand
GTCGGCGTCAATGTGGCGGCGCGGCGCGACGGCGAGCAGGTGAGCTTTCTGGTACCGGCCGCGCCGGTGCGCGCACTCATCGCGCGCGGCCGCGGCAACGCGCCCATCACCGCGCCGGCATGGCCCGAGATCTCGCGCCAGCTGCTGGCCCACGAGGCCACGCTGACACAGCGCTTCACCGCCCTGCCCTGGCGCAGCGCCGGCCACCCGCGCTACGCCATCCCGGTGCCGCAGGAGACCTTCATGCGCTGCTGGGGCCGCGGCTCGCCGCAGGCCGTGCGCGGGCTGCAGTTCGAGCGCTCGGACTGCGAGA
Organism: Rubrivivax sp.; assembly: GCA_031427055.1. GTDB lineage: Bacteria > Pseudomonadota > Gammaproteobacteria > Burkholderiales > Burkholderiaceae_C > Rubrivivax. The sequence continues at coordinate 4,115 of JANPMR010000472.1, read as the reverse complement.
TGGACAGCCGCATCTTCGTCAGCGGCTCGCTGCTCACCGGCTTCGTCACCGTGCGCCACGAGGCCTACGACGGCAGCAAGATCGGCCGCCTGCGCTTTGCCGAGCGCTACAGCGCGAGCTTTCGCAACGAGTTCGTGGGCGCCGACGACCGCCACCGCACGGCGCCGCGCTGTGCCGAGCAAAGCATTGCCGGGCCTGCACCGCGCGGCGTGCCACTGCGCGCCGTGGTCTGCCTGCGCGGCTACAAGAAGCTCGAAGGCCTGCACGACCTGAGCGTGCTGGTGGCCACGCTCGACGGCAGCACGGCCGGCGTGCAGGGCCGCTTCGACGCCCAGGGCGTCAGCCTGGCCAGCGCGCAGCGCCTCACCCAGCACTACCTCGACGGTTTCGCATGGATCGCCCCGAAGACCGCGTCGCGCTGATCGAAGTGCTCGATCCCCACGGCCGCGCGCTGCGCTGGCTGGACGTGGCGCAATGGCCGCTGACGATCGGCCGCGCGCTCGACAACCAGCTGGTGCTGGACGACCCGCATGTCGCCGCCCACCACCTGCGCCTGGAGCCCGATGCCGAGGGCCGGCTCGCGATGACCGTGCTCGACACCGGCAACGGCGTCGAACTCGGGCGCACGCGCCTGCAGGCCGGTGCACAGGCCGCGGTGGCGCCCGGCGGCGCCTTCATCCAGCTCGGCACGGTGCGTCTGCGCCTGCGCCTGCCGGGCGAGACACTGGCTGCTGAGCGGCTGCTGCCGGCCGGGCGGCCCGCGGCGGCGCTTGCCATCCTGGGCATCGCCGCGGCGCTGATGCTGCTGGCGCTGCTGGACCACTGGCTGTCGCTCGATCCCGGCGCCGACGCCACGGCCTGGTTGCCCGTGCTGGTGGGTCTGCCGGTCGTGCTGGCCGCTTGGTGCGGCCTGTGGGCGCTGATGTCCAAGCTGTTCCAGCATCGCTTCGATATCGCAGGCCATCTGCGCATCGTGTTGCCCTGGCTGCTGGCCATCGAGCTGGTCGACCTCGTCGTGCCGCAGCTCGCGGCGGCGCTCGGCTGGGCCGCCCTGTGGCACCTGGCCACGCCCGCACAGGCCGTGCTGCTGGCCTTGATGGTGCGTGCGCATCTGGCCCATCTGCTGCCGCCGCAGTTTGGCCGCGCGGTGGGCATCGGCGTGCTGGCGATGGCACTGGCCGGCGGCGCGATTTCCTTGGCTTTCACCCAGCGCAAGAACGACCGCTTCGCGCGCGCGCCCTACATGAGCACGCTGCCGCTGCCGGCCTTCAACGCCACCACGCCGCAGCCGCCGGCCGCGCTGGTGCAGCAACTGGCACCGCTGGCCGAGCGCATCGCCGAGCGCGTGCGCAAGGCGCGCGACGACGAGGCCGAAGACGGCGCGGACAGTGATTGAACCGCATCGTTGCCGCCGCCGCGGCGACCCGGCATCATCGCCACCCTATGCATAAACCCCTGCTGATCGGCGTCTCGGCGCGCATCTACACCCCGGGCTCGGCCGGCGTCGAACTGCCCGGTGTCTGGACCAAGACCCTGCACTACCTGGAGCAATCGGTTGCGCACTGGGTGCTCTCGGGCGGCGCGATGGCGGTGATGGTGCCGGCGGTCGACTCGAGCAGCGTCGTGCTGCGCAGTGACATCGACCTGGGCCACTACGCGCGCGCCCTCGACGGTCTGGTGCTGCAAGGCGGCAACGATGTCGCGCCCGAGCACTATGGCGAGCAGCCCATCCTGCCCGAGTGGGGCGGCGACCGCGTGCGCGACCTGTACGAGATGGAACTCATCCGCGCCTTCGTCGACGCCGGCAAGCCGGTGTTCGGCATCTGCCGCGGGCTGCAGTTGCTCAACGTGGCCTACGGCGGCACGCTGCTGCAGGACATCAGCACGCAGCGGCCGCAGGCGCTGGACCACCGCAAGGTGGGCCAGTACGAGAAGCACTTCCACGAGGTCGAGTTCGTGCATGGCACGCACCTGGCCGGCCTGTTCCCCGACGTGCACCGCGCCACCACCAACAGCATCCACCACCAGGGCATCAAGGACCTGGCGCCGGGCTTCGTCGTCGAGGCGCGCTGCCCCGACGACGGCATGGTCGAGGCCATCCGCCGCCCCGGGCCGGGCTTCGTGGCCGGCGTGCAGTGGCACCCGGAGTTCCACCGCGCGGATGACCCGGTGACGCTGGACGACTCACCCATCTTGCGCGACTTCCTGGCCGCGGCGCGAGCGGCGCGCGACGGGGTTTGACTTAGGGGGGTGGCCGCCCGGCGCGCGAACCCGAGGGTTCACGATGAGCCGAAGGCGGCCGCGTCGCGACCCGGCTTGCGGACAATGCGGACAGTCCCGCCGTACCCGCCGCCATGCCATTTTCCATCTTGCACATCTCGCATTTTTTCCTTCGCCTTGCGCTGGCCTTCGCCGCCGCCACCCTGCCCATCGTGGCGGGTGCCCAGAGCGCCACCGGCCCCACCTTGCGCGTGGCCTCGGCCTTCGATCCACAGACCATGGATCCGCAGGCGCTGGCGCTGCTCTACCACTCGCGCATCGTCCACCAGATCTACGAATCGCTGGTCGGCCGCGACGAGCGCTTCAAGACCGAGCCAGCTCTGGCCATCAAGTGGCAGCCGGTATCGCCTACGGTGTGGCGCATCAACCTGCGGCCCGACGTGACGTTTCACGATGGCACGCCCTTTGGTGCCGACGACGCGGTGTTCTCGATCGAACGCGCGATGCTGCCCTCGTCGCAACGCGCCTTTCAGCTCAAGGGCGTGAGCGCGGTGCGCAAGGTCGACGGCCTGACCATCGACATCCAGCTCGAGGCGCCCGACGCCGTGCTGCCCGAGAAGCTGCAGTTCGTGGCCATGATGAGCAAGGCCTGGTGCGAGAAGCACGGCGTGCAGCGCCCGCAGGACTTCAACGCCAAGCAAGAGACCTACGCCGTGCGCAACGCCAACGGCACCGGGCCGGTGCGGCTCGAGCGCTACGAGCCCGATGTGCGCACCACCCTGCGCCGCCACGCCGGCTGGTGGGGCTGGAAAGAGGCGCGCAGCGGCAACCTTGATCGGGTGAGCTTCGTCACCATCAAGTCCGACGCCACCCGCCTGGCCGCACTGGCCAGCGGCGAGGTCGACCTGGTGCTCGATCCGCCCTACCAGGACATCGCGCGCCTGAAGGCTGACCCGCGCATCACGCTGCAGCAGGTGGCCGACATCGGCCAGCAGTACCTGGCCTTCGACCAGGCACGCGACGAGCTGCAGGACGCCGACGTGAAGGGCCGCAACCCCTTCAAGGACCTGCGCGTGCGCAAGGCGGTCTACCACGCCATCAACGTGCAGCTCATCGTCGACAAGGTGCTGCGCGGGCAGGCCGTGCCCACCGGCGCCTTTCTGAGCACGCTGGTCGACGGCTCGCCAGCCGAACTCGACAAACGCCTGCCCTACCACCCGGCGCGCTCGCGCCAGTTGCTGGGCGAGGCCGGCTACCCCAACGGCTTTGCCGTGACGCTGGATTGCGTGAACATCTCGTGGCGCGAAAACGTCTGCCAGGCGGTGGCCGCGATGCTCACGCAGGTGGGCATCCGCACCAACCTGCGCAGCAGCGCGACGGGCCAGTTCTTTCCCAAGCTCAGCCAGGGCACGGGCAGCTTCGTCGAGTTTGGCTGGACGGCCAGCCCCGACGCCTGGAACTCGCTCAACGGCCTCTTTCGCAGCTACGACAAAAGCGGCCTGGGCACCTTCAACGCCGGGCGCTACAGCAACCCCAAGCTCGACAGCCTGATCGACGCCATCCGCACCGAGCCCGACTTGACGCGCCGCCGCGCCATGGTCACCACCGTGCTGCGCCTGGTGGGCGAAGACCTGCCGCTGGTGCCGCTGTACCGCCGCACACTCACCTGGGCGATGGCCAAGAAGGTGCAGGTGGTGCAGTGGCCCAACGACACCATGGAGTTGCGCTGGGCGCGCGTGAAGTAGGCGCCGCCCGCGTCAGCGTCAGCGTCAGGACTTGGCCGGCGGCGGGCAGGCGCCGTGGCGCTTACGAAACTCCGTCGGCGACAGCTTGCCGGCGCCGTGCAGGCCGCGCTTGAGGGTCTGCGCCATGCGCTCTTGCTTGACCAGCGGGCC
>JANPMR010000471.1:0-4814 GCA_031427055.1 Rubrivivax sp. | reverse complement strand
GCAACACGCCGCCTTCACGCTCTTTGTCGAGGCCGCCTCACTGGGCGTGCAGTTCGTCGCCGCCGGCCGCCTGCCGCCGGTCGACTTGCCGCTGCGCGACGACCTGCGCACGCGGCTGGCCTGGGGCCATGTCTTCGCGCTCCAAGCGCTGGCCGAATCAGAGACCCGCGCCGCGCTGCGCCGCGAAGCCGACCGCCGCGGCATCTTTTTGTCTGACGAGGTAATGGACTACCTGCTGACGCGCTTCCCGCGCGACCTGGCGCAGCTATTGCAAATGCTGGATCGCCTGGATGTGTTCGGGCTCGCCAAGGGCAGGCGCGTCACCGTGCCACTGGTGCGCCAAATGCTGGCGGAGGAGGGCGCCGAGTTCGAGCTGACGGCGCCTGCCGAGCGATGAACCTGACGCTGTTCGACCTGGACGGCACCTTGCTGCCGGGGGACTCGGATCACGGCTTCGGCCAGTTCGTACTGGCCATGGGCTGGGCCGACGCGGCCGACTTCGCGCGCCGCAACGACGCGTTCTACGCCGACTACCAGGCCGGGCGCCTCGACATTCACGCCTATGTCGATTTCTGCACTGCGCCCTGGCGGGATCGCGAGCCCGCAGAGCTGGCAGTCGCGCGTCAACGCTTTGTCGACGAATGGGCGAGGCCAATGGTTCGCCACTCGGCGCTGGCCCTGGTTCAGCGCCACCGCGACGCGGGCGATCTGATTGCCATCGTCACCGCGACCAATGCCTTCGTCACACGGCCGATTGCCGCGCTGCTGGGCGTGGATGAACTCATCGCCACCGAACTCGCCTGCGATTCGGCCGGCCGCGCGACAGGCAAGATCGAAGGGACCCCGAGCTTCGGAGCGGGCAAGATCGCGCGCGTCGAGCAGTGGCTCGCCGCGCGAGACCAAGCCCTGAGCGACTTCGCCCGCAGCACTTTCTACAGCGATTCAACCAACGACCTGCCGCTGCTCGAGCGCGTCAGCCATCCCGTGGCCACCAACCCCGGCGCAGCGCTCGAGCGCATTGCGCAGCAACGCGGCTGGCCCGTCCTGAGACTGTTTACATGATCAAGAAATTCATCAAGCGCCTGCTCGGCAAGAGCGATCCGGTCGACGTGCCGCCGACAATTCCCGTCATCCCGCTGGGCGTGCGCGTCGAGGTGCCGGTGGCGCAGCACGGCATCGACCCGACGCTGCTGGACGCCAATGCGGTGCGCGTGGTCAAGACGCTCAAGGATGCCGGCTTCGAGACCTACATCGTGGGTGGTGCGGTGCGCGACCTGCTGGTCGGCTTGCGGCCGAAAGACTTCGACGTCGCCACCGACGCCACGCCCGAGCAGGTCAAGGCGCTGTTCCGCCGCGCCTTCATCATCGGCCGGCGCTTCCGGCTCGTGCACGTGGTGTTCGGCCGCGGGCGAGAGCACGAGACGATCGAGGTCAGCACCTTCCGCGCCTACCTGGACGCCGCCGCGGCCGACCAGGTGCCTGGCAACGAGAAGACCAGCCAACGCGACATGGCCGACAAGAAGCACGTCATCGACGCTGCCGGCCGCGTGCTGCGCGACAACGTCTGGGGCCCGCAGGTGGAAGACGCGGCGCGGCGCGACTTCACCATCAACGCGATGTACTACGACCCGGTGACGCAGACCGTGGTCGACTACCACGGCGGCCTGGCTGACGTGCGCGCGCGGCTGCTGCGCATGATTGGTGACCCCGACACGCGCTACCGCGAAGACCCGGTGCGCATCATCCGCGTCGTGCGTTTTGCGGCCAAGCTCGGCTTTGCGCTCGAGCCCGCCACCCTCAAGCCGATCGCCAAGACGGCGGCGCTGCTGGCCAACGTGCCGATCTCGCGCCTGTTCGACGAGATGGTCAAGCTGATGCAGACCGGGCACGCCATCGCCAGCGTCGAGCAGTTGCGAAAGTTCGGGCTGATTGGCGGCGCCGGTGGCGTGCCCGGCGTGTTCCCGGTGCTCGACGCCGCGCTGGCGCCGGCCACCCCAAACGCCTCGCGCGAGAAGTTCGTGCGGCTGGCGCTGGAAGACACCGACAAGCGAGTCAACGAAGGTCGCGCGGTGGCACCCAGCTTCATGCTCGCGTGCATGCTGTGGCACGACGTGCAGGAGCGCTGGGGCGCCATCCGCGCTGGCGGCGAGGCGCCGTTCCCGGCCCTTCAACTGGCGGTTGACGCGGTGTTTGATGCCCGCATCGGCGATATCTCTGGCCGCGGCAAGCTGGCGGCCGACATGCGCGAGGTCTGGCTCATGCAGCCGCGCTTCGATCGCCGCACGCCGAGTTCGGCCGCCTCGCTGATCAACCAGGTGCGCTTTCGCGCCGGCTACGACTTCTTGCGCTTGCGTGCCGATTGCGGCGAAGTCAGCGTCGAGCTGGCCGACTGGTGGGAGGACTTCCACCTCGGCAACGAGGACGAGCGTGAGGCGCTGCTGCAGGACGTGCGCCCCAGTGCCACCGCCAAGCCACGGCGCGCCGGCGAAGCGCAAGCCGGCGCTGAGACACGCAGCTCGGGCGCGCGCCAGGACGAGCCCGTCGTGGACGACGACGCGGCGGAGCCTGGCGACTTGGAGCCCGCCCACCCGGCAAACGACGCCACGGGCGCCCCGCGAAAGCGCCGTCGTCGGCGCCGTCGCCCTGGCGGTGGCGGCGGTGACAGCGCACCACCCAGGGCAGCGTGACCGGCGAACGCGTCTTCATCGGCCTGGGCGCCAACCAGGGTGATGCCCCCGCCACGCTGGCGGCTGCCCTGCGCGCGCTGGACGCGTTGCCACAGTCTCGCGTGCTTGCACGCAGCGCCCTGTACCGAACGGCTCCGGTCGACGCCGCCGGGCCGGATTACATCAACGCCGTTGCTGAGCTGGAGACGGCGCTTGAGCCGCTGGCGCTTCTCGATGCGCTGCAGGCCATCGAGCAGGCGCACGGCCGCGAACGCCCGTACCGACACGCGCCGCGCACGCTCGACCTCGACCTGCTGCTCTTTGGCCAGCAGGTGCTCAAGTTGCCGCGGCTGACCCTGCCGCATCCCCGGATGCACGAGCGTTCGTTCGTCTTGCAGCCGCTGCTGGAGCTGGCCCCCGGCCTGCGGCATCCATTGCGCGGTGCACTGGCCGGGATGAGGCCGCTGGGCCAGAGGGTCGAGAGGTTGCCGTGAGCCTCGCGTGCGGCCCAGGCAGGGCTGCCGCCTAGAATCGATCCATGACACGCCGATGACATTTCGGTGATACGGAGCGCTATGGTCTTCGGCAGGTTTTTGCCCCGCGAGGGCAACTTCTTCGAGTTGTTCAATCAGCACGGCCGGCACATCGCGGAAGGCGCGCGCGCTTTCCTGGCGATGGTGCAGAACTACGCCAACGTCGAGGAGCGTGACCGCTACGCGCGCGCCGTGGGCGACGCCGAGCGGGCAGCCGACAAGATCACCGCCGAGGTGCACCGCCTGCTTCACCGCACCTTCATCACGCCGCTGGACCGCGACCAGATCCACCGCCTGATCAACGCGATGGACGATGTGCTGGACCTGCTGCAAGACACCAGCGAGGTGATGTCGCTGTACGACTTGCAGCGTCTGACCACCGACGTCATGCAGCTTTCGGAAATCTCGGTGCGTTGCTGCGAGCGCGTGCAGCACGTGCTGACACTGCTGCCGCGCCTGAAGGACGCGGAGGTGGCCGAGGCGGTGCTCAAGACCTGCGAAGAGATCGACCGGCTTGAGTCTGACGCCGACCGCGTCATGCGCTCGGCCATGTCCAGCCTGTTCCGCGACGAGCCCGACACGCGCGAGCTGATCAAGCTCAAGGCCGTGTACGAGCACCTCGAGTCGATCTCGGACCGTTGCGAGGACGTGGCCAATCTGGTCGAAGGCGTCGTGCTCGAAAACTCCTAGGCTGCCACCCGATGCAAACGATGCCGATCGCCCTGTGGGGCGTGGTGATGCTGGTGGCCTTGGCGCTGCTGTTCGACTTCATGAACGGCTTTCACGATGCCGCCAATTCAATCGCCACGGTGGTCTCCACCGGGGTGCTCAAGCCGGGGCAGGCGGTGGCCTTCGCGGCCTTCTTCAATGTCGTCGCCATCTTCGTTTTCCAGCTCAAGGTGGCGGCCACGGTGGGCAAGGGCATCGTCGACCCCGGCGTCGTCGATCAGCATGTGGTGTTTGGTGCGCTGGTGGGCGCGATCGCCTGGAACCTCGTCACCTGGTGGTACGGCATTCCCTCAAGCAGCTCGCATGCGCTCATCGGCGGCATTGTCGGCGCCACCATGGCCAAGGCCGGCACCACGCCGCTGGTGGCGGCCGGCGTGCTCAAGACGGTGGCCTTCATCTTCATTGCACCGCTGCTGGGCTTCTTGCTTGGCGCGTTGATGATGGTGGGTGTGGCCTGGGTGTGCCGTCGCAGTTCGCCGATGCGCGTGGACAATGTGTTCAGGCGCCTGCAGCTTGTGTCGGCGGGCCTGTACTCGCTGGGCCACGGTGGCAACGACGCGCAAAAGACGATCGGCATCATCTGGCTGCTGCTCATCGCCGCGGGCATCAGCAACGCCAGCGACAAGATGCCGCCCGGCTGGGTGATCTGGAGCTGCTACCTGGCGATTGGCCTGGGCACGCTGTTCGGTGGCTGGCGCATCGTCAAGACCATGGGCCAGCGCATCACCAAGCTCAAGCCCGTGGGCGGCTTCTGCGCCGAAACCGGCGGCGCCGCGACGCTGTTCCTGGCCACCACCCTGGGCGTGCCGGTGTCCACGACCCACACCATCACTGGGGCCATCTTCGGCGTCGGCTCGGTGCGCAATGCCTCGGCGGTGCGCTGGGG
>JANPMR010000470.1:0-2339 GCA_031427055.1 Rubrivivax sp. | reverse complement strand
CGTCGCTTGAGCGTCGCTTACGCGGCGCGCTTGGCCTTCGTCGTGGCCGACTTGGTGGCGTTGACGGCCGTGTTGCTCATCGCCGTGAAGTTGGCTTCGGCCACTTCGGTGGCTTGCTTGGCAGCCTTGTGCACGCTCTCGTAGGCGTTGTTGGCAGCGGCCACAGCCGACTTGACCAGGGCCACGGCGCTCTCGCTGCCGGCCGGCGCGTTCTTGACGGCGGTGTCGACCAGGGCCAGCACCTTCTTCTGGCTGTCGGCCAGGGTGGCTTCGGCCACCTTGGAGACTTCGGCTTGCGTGCCGGCCATGATGTCGTACAGGTGACGACTGTAAGCGGCGGCCTTCTCGGCGGCCGGCTGCAGCAGGCCCGCTTGCAGGGTCAGGAACTCTTGCGCGTCACGCACCGACATCGCGGCGGTGGCGGTTTCGGCGGCTTCGGCCAACGAGGCCTTGGCGACTTGCATGTTCAGTTCGACGAGCTTCTCGACGCTCTCGAAGGCCTTGCCGGTCAGGCCGAACAGGGTTTCCATGCTGGCCTTCTGGGCCGCGGCGAATTGTTCAGGGGTGAAGTTCATGGTGCATCTCCGGGAGTTGACTAGGGGGGGGACTTGCCGCACCGCTCAGACTGCTTTGCTGCGCTGCAACATGAAACGAAGTATAGGGTTCTCCCGGATCCTTGCAAGCGATTTTTGCTGCGACGCAGCATTTCAGAGGCGGCTGCCTAAAATCCGGCCCGGTGCGCGCCTTCCACTCTGACCACTTCGTGCTGCCTTTGCCACCCGGGCACAGTTTTCCGATGACCAAGTACCGGCTGCTGCGCGAGGCCGCCGAGAGCACGCTGCCCCAGGTACGCGTGACCGAAGCCGAGCCAGCCAGCGACGGTGAGTTGGCGCTGGCGCACGACCCGGCGTGGATCAGCGCGGTGATCGAGGGCACCACCAGCGCGGCGCAGCAGCGCGAGATCGGCTTTCCGTGGTCAGAGCGCATGGTCGAGCGCGCGCGGCGATCAGTGGGCGCCACCATCATGGCGGCCCGCACGGCGCTGTTCGGCGCGGCAGGCAAGGGCAATGGAAGTGGCGAGGGCGTGGCCGCCAACCTGGCCGGCGGCACCCACCATGCCTACGCGCACAAAGGCTCGGGATACTGCGTCTTCAACGACGTCGCGGTGGCCGCGCGCCTGATGCAGGCCGAGTGGCACCGGCACCATCGCGCCCTGCTGCGCGTGATCGTCATCGATCTCGACGTCCACCAGGGCAACGGCACGGCAGCGATCTTCCGCGACGACGCCACGGTCTTCACGCTGTCGCTGCACGGCGCGCGCAACTTTCCTTTTCGCAAGGAGGCGAGCGACCTCGACGTCGACCTGCCCGACGGCTGCACCGACGCGCCCTACCTGGCGGCGCTCGATACGGCGCTCGCCGCCGCCGGCACGCGTCACGTCGATGGCCCGCCCGGGCTGGCCTTCTACCTGGCCGGCGCGGATCCCCACGAGAACGACCGCCTGGGGCGACTGAAGCTCAGCGCCGACGGGCTGGCCGAGCGCGACCGCCGCGTGCTTGCCTGGCTGCTTGCACGCCGCATCCCGGTGGCGCTGTCGATGGCGGGCGGCTACGGGCGCGAACTGGCGCAGACGGTGGCCGTGCAACGGCGCACGCTCGAGCTGGCCTGCGCGGCATGGAGCGCCTGGCGCGAGGTGGAAGAATGCCGGTCATGACCCTTGCCACATCCAACATGAACACGCTCACTTCCGAAGCCTCTTCGGCGGTCGACGCCGCCATCACCTCGCGCCGTTCGATCCGCGCCTTCCTGCCCACACCGGTGCCCACGCAGGTCATCGAAGACATCCTGACCGTGGCCGCGCGCGCGCCCTCGGGCACCAACACACAGCCCTGGAAAGTGCATGTGCTGACCGGAGGCGCCAAGCTGGCCTTGTCGGCCGCGGTGCGCGCGGCCTTCGACGATCCGGTGCAGCGCGCCGCGCACACCGAGCAGTACGCCTACTACCCCACGCAATGGGCCAGCCCCTACATCGACCGCCGGCGCAAGGTGGGCTGGGACCTGTATTCGCTGCTGGGCATCGGCAAGGCCGACAAGGCGCGCATGCACGAGCAGCATGGCCGCAACTACGGCTTCTTCGACGCCCCGGTGGGCCTCATCTTCACCATCGACCGCGTCATGCAGCAGGGCAGTTGGCTCGACTACGGCATGTTCCTGCAGAGCGTGATGGTGGCGGCGCGCGGCCGCGGCCTGGACACCTGTCCGCAGGCGGCCTTCACGCAGTTCCATCGCGTCATCGCGGCGCAACTGGGGCTGCCCGACACCGAGATGGTGGTCTGTGG
>JANPMR010000469.1:0-6026 GCA_031427055.1 Rubrivivax sp. | reverse complement strand
GCCGGCACAGGAGTGCGTGCCCGAGATGTTGGCGCAATCGTTCTGGCCGGCCTTGGCGATGCCGTAGCACTTCTCCTTGGACTTTTCTTCCTGAGCCGCGACTTGGCCCACAAGGCCAAGGGCAATCACGGAAGCCAGCGCGGAGCGCACGACGAAACTTTGGTTCATGGGTGCAATTCCTTTGAAGTTGAGGATGAGGACACGAGCCGACCGGCAGTTCTGACCTTAGCCGACACGCATATGGTCGCGCAGGAAGCCGAGCCCTTACAACAAAGTGGCCTCACGCGTCCTGGCCGCTCTGCTGCAAGCGCCACATCTGGGCGTAGCGGCCGCCCAGGGCCAGCAACTCGGCATGCGGCCCGCGTTCGACGACGCGGCCGGCCTCCAGCACCACGATCTCGTGCGCATCGACCACCGTGCTCAGCCGGTGCGCGATGACGAGCGCCGTCTTGCCTTGCGAGACGCTGCGCAGCTCGGCCTGGATGGCGCGCTCGTTGGCCGAATCGAGCGCCGAGGTGGCCTCGTCGAAGATCAGCACCGGCGGGTTCTTGAGCAGCGTGCGCGCGATGGCCACGCGCTGCTTTTCGCCGCCGGACAGCTTGAGCCCGCGCTCGCCCACCATGGTCTCGTAGCCCTTGGGCGTGGCGGCGATGAAGTCGTGGATGTGCGCCGCGCGCGCCGCGCCGATCACGTCGTCGTGCGTCGCGCCGGGCCGGCCGTAGGCGATGTTGTAGGCCACCGTGTCGTTGAAGAGCACGGTGTCCTGCGGCACGATGCCGATGGCATTGCGCAAGCTGGACTGCGTCACGCTGCGCAGCTCTTGCCCGTCGATGGTGATGGCGCCGGAATTGATGTCATAGAAGCGGTAGAGCAGCCGCGCCAGCGTCGACTTGCCCGCGCCCGAGGGGCCCACCACCGCCACCGTCTTGCCCGGCGGGATGGTGAAGCTCACGTCGTGCAAGATCGGCCGCGCCGGATCGTAAGCAAAGCTCACGTGTTCGAAGCGCACCTCGCCGTCACTCACCACCAGCGCCTGCGCGCCGGGCACGTCGTCGACCTCGCGGTTGCGCTCGAGCAGCGTGAACATCTTGTCCAGGTCGGTCAGGCTCTGCTTGATCTCGCGGTAGATGACACCCAGAAAGTTGAGTGGGATGTAGAGCTGGATCATGAAGGCGTTGACCATCACCAGGTCACCCAGCGTCATGCGGCCGGCCACCACGCCCTCGGTGGCGCGCCACAGCATGGCCACCAGCGCGGTGGCGATGATGAGCTGCTGGCCGGTGTTGAGCAGGCTCAGCGTGCTCTGGCTCTTGAGCGAGGCCTTGCGCAGCTTTTCCAGGTTTTCATCGTAGCGGCGGGCCTCGAAGTCCTCGTTGTTGAAGTACTTCACGGTCTCGTAGTTCAGCAGCGAGTCGATGGCGCGCGAGTGCGCCGTCGAGTCGATCTCGTTAATCTGCTTGCGAAAATGCGTGCGCCACGCGGGGACGGTGGTGGTGAAGCTGTTGTAGACGACCCGCGCCGCGATCGTGATCCAGGCAAACCAGGCGTCGAACTTCACCGCCAGCAGCGTCAGCACCATCGTGACCTCGATCAGCGTGGGCACGATGCTGTACAGCGAGTAGCTGATGAGCGAATGCACGGCGCGCGTGCCGCGCTCGATGTCGCGCGTCATGCCGCCGGTCTGGCGCTCCAAGTGGAAGCGCAGGCTCAGGGCGTGCAGGTGACGAAACACCTGCAGGCTGATGCTGCGTGCCGTGCCCTCGGTGGCCTTGGCGAAGATCAGCTCGCGCAGCTCGGTGAAGAGCGAGGTGCTCAGCCGCAGCGCGCCATAGGCCACCAGCAGGCCGATGGGCACGATCAGGATGGCCGCGGGCTCACCGGGCTTGAATGCCAAGGCATCGACCAGGCTCTTGAGCAGCAAGGGCACGCTGACGTTGGCCACCTTGGCCGCCACCAGGAAGGCCAGCGCCACGCCGACGCGCCAGCGGTACTGCCACAGGTAGGGCAGCAGCTTGGCCAGCGTGCCCCAGTCAGAGCGCGGCGCGGCCGTGTCTGCAGGCGTGGGAAGGGACAGCGCCGGGGCGTGTCGTTGCATAAGCTCAGATCTCCTTGCGCAGGGTGAGGTGGCGGTAGCCGATGAGGCCCAGCGCCACGGTGCAGCGCATCAGGTAGCCGGCCAGCACATTGCGGCCACGCATGGGGCTGCGCCGTGCCAAGGCGCGCCGGCCCAGCCAGGGAAAGCGAATCACGGCGCCGGTGACGCGCTCGAGCTTGCGCAGGCTGGGCATCACTTCGCCGTCCAGCGCGGCCGTCGCGACGCTTTGCAAGCCCGCCGCGGCGGCCGCCGCCAGCAGCTCGGCCTGCACCTGCAAGCCGTCGATGGCCATGCCCTTGGCCACCAGCTCGACGGCCAGCGCCTCCTCGGTGTCCAGTTGCACCGGCGGGCGCGGCAGGTAGCCGTCAAAGAGCGTGAAGCAGCCGCCCGGCCGCAGCACGCGCGCCACCTCGGCCAGCGCACGCGGCAGGTCCGTCGCATAGCAGAAGGCCTCGATGCAGAACACTTCGTCGAAGCTCGCGTCGGCGTAGGGCAACTGATGAAAGTCGCCCAGCGTCATCGTCACGTTGCGCAGATTGGCCTTTGCGACGCGGCGCTTGGCGATGTCCAGATGCGCCGGGGTGAGGTCGATGCCGCTGAACTGGCAGCCGGCGTGTCGCGCCGCCAGCCACGCCAGGTTGAAGCCTTGCCCGAAGGCGAGCTCAAGCACGTCGGCCGGCGGCCGTGCCCAGGCGCGCTCGATGCGGCGCAGCTGGCCGTAGAAACCAGCGGGGTCGAAGCGGTCGCCGTCGTTGAGCGCCATATGGACGGCGCCTTCGGCCGAGTGGTACTTGCGATAGGCGTCGTGGCAGTCCTCGTAGTACTGCACCACGGTCTGCGCCGGCAGCGGCTCGCGGCGCAGCGCGTCAAGCGCAAACACGCGGCCCAGCTTGTGCAGGCGCCGCGAGAGATCGGCGCGCTCGCGCGACACAGCGGCTACAGTGGCAGGCACGGGAACAGGCATAGGCATGCGGCGATTGTCGCCGCGCGCCCCGCAGCCACCTGGCGCACCACTCGGGGCGCCACCCGACGACCCAAGGGCCGCAAGGACGAAACGATGGACGACTCTCACCACCAGCCCTTGATGGCGCCGCTGCAACTGTCCGACGAGCGCCACCTGGTGCTGCGCGTGATGCCGCTGCCGGCTGACGTCAATGCCAACGGCGACATCTTCGGCGGCTGGATCATGGCCCAGGTCGACCTCGCCGGCGCCGTGCTGCCCAGCCGCATCGCCAAGGGCCGCATCGCCACCGTGGCGGTGAAAGAATTCATCTTCAAGCAGCCGGTGAGCCTGGGCGACCTGCTGAGCTTTTATGCCCGCGTCACGCGCATCGGCACCACCAGCGTCAGCGTGCACGTCGATGTCTACGCCGAACGCAACCCGGCGAACCTGCAGGTGGTCAAGGTGACCGAGGCCGACCTGACCTACGTGGCCATCGACGCGCAAGGTCAGCCACGGCCGCTGCCCAAGGGCTGATAGCCCGCGAACTTGCGCCTCGTCAGTCGACGAAGAAGTCCGGGATGAAGTTCTGCGTGCCCGGCACCAGCGAATACTTGTCCAGATCGGTCACACCGTGCTGCGCCAGCAGCTCGTCGTCGATGAAGAAGTTGCCGGTGGTGGCGCGCGACTCGCTGGTCAGGATGAACCAGGCGGCGTCGGACAGGATCTCGGGCTTGCGGCACATGTTGATGTCGACGCCGGGGATCATCTGCATCGCCGCGGTGGCAATGGCCGTGCGCGGCCACAGGCTGTTGACGGCGATGCCATGCGGGCGAAACTCGCCGGCGTGGCCCAGCGTGCATTCGCTCATGCCGTACTTGGCCATGCTGTAGGCCACGTGGCCCTTGAACCAGTGCTCGTGCATGTTCAGCGGCGGGCTCATGTTCAGCACGTGCGGGTTGCGCCCGGCCTTGGCGCTCTTGATCAGCTCGGGCAGGCAGGCCTGCGTGCAACAGTAGGTGCCGCGCACGTTGACGCCAAACATCAGGTCGAAGCGCTTCATCGGCGTGTTCGGCGTGGCCGTGAGGCTGATGGCACTGGCGTTGTTGACGAGGATGTCGATGCCGCCAAAGCGCGCCACCGCGGCCTTCACGGCGGCGGCCACCGCGTTCTCGTCGCGGATGTCGGTCTGCACCGGCAGCGCCTGGCCGCCGGCAGCCACCACCTCAGCCGCGGCGCTGTGCAGCGTGCCCGGCAGCTTGGGGTTGGGCTCGGTCGTCTTGGCCACCAGCACGATGTTGGCGCCGTCGGCCGCCGCGCGGCGCGCGATCGCCAGGCCGATGCCCCGGCTCGCGCCGGTGATGAGCAGGGTCTTGCCTTGCAGGCTGCGGGTCATGGCTTGTCTCCGTGTGAATCAGGGGCCACACGTCGCGGGCGATGTGCAGCGCGATGGCGTGGGCAGTCTGACGGTACACCGAAGCGCCCGGGTGCAGGCCGTCATGCGCCAGCGTGTCACTGCCCAGGGGCAGTTCGATGGCCACGCGCGAGACATCGCCGCGCGTGCGCGCCCAGGCGTCAAGGGCGCGGTCGTGGCGGCGGGCGTCGGCGCCCGACACCCAGCGCAGCGGCTGCGGCAGACCGGGCATCAGGTGCACCGGCGGCAGCGGCGCGAAGACGACGTGGGCCACGCCGGCGCCATTGCGCAGCCAGTTGGCCAGTGAGTCGCGCGCCGACACCGCGCGGTGGGATGGCACCTGGCCGGCGACATCGTTGACGCCGGTGACGACCACCGCAATGTCGAAGAAAGGCAGGCTCTCGCGCTGCACCAGGTGCAGCGTCTGCGGTGTGGTCAGGCCCGAGCGCGCCAGCAAGTGCCATTCGACGCGCACGCCGGCCCGCGTGGCAAGTTCTCGTGCGATGCGGCTGGCCAGTGCGTCGCGCTGCGTGGCCACGCCAACGCCCGCCGCCGATGAGTCGCCGGTGATCAGCAGGCGCAGCAGCGGCCCGTCGCCCACCGCGCCGTGGCGCTGGCCGGTGGCTTCGGGCAGGCGCGGTGCGCGCTGGCGCGTGTGCACGGCCTGCGCCAACAGCAGGGGGGCGAGCAGGAGCTTGGCAGTCAGCGACATGGCGGCTTAGAACTTGCTGAAGTCGGGTTTGCGCTTCTGGAAGAAGGCCTGGAAGGCTTCCATCGCCTCGGGGCTCTTCAGGCGGCTGGCAAAGATCTCGGCCTCGGTGCGAATGGTGGCCAGGATTTGCTCGTGCTGCTGCCCGCGCAGCAACTGCTTGGCCGCACGCACGGCGCCCGGCGGCAGGCCGTTGAAACGCTCGGCCACGCGGCGTGCGTGGTTGACCACCTCACCGGCCGGCAGCACCGCGTTGGCGATGCCGCATTCCACCGCCTGTTCTGGCGTGAAGGGGTCGCCCAGCAGCAACTTCTCGGCGGCGCGGCGATGGCCCATCAACTGCGGCACGACCAGGCTCGACGCGAACTCGGGCACCAGGCCCAGCGCCACAAATGGCATGGCCAGGCGAGCCTCGTCGGAGACGTAGACGAAGTCGCAGTGCAGCAGCATCGTGGTGCCGATGCCGATGGCCGCGCCGGTGACCGCCGCCACCACGGGCTTGTCGCACTCGAGCAGCGCGCGCATGAACTGGAACACCGGCGACTCCATCGCCTCGCTGCCCTGCGCCACGGCGCCGCGGGTCATGAAGTCCTCGATGTCGTTGCCCGAAGTAAAGACGCCGGGCTGGCCGGTGATGAGCACAGCGCGCACGGCGTCGTCTTCGCGCGCCGCCTTCAGCGCGTCGGTCATGGCCTGGTACATGGCCACGGTGAGCGCGTTCTTCTTCTCGGGGCGCGCGATCTCGATCGTGGCGACGCCGTTGAGGGTGGCGGTCTTGATGCTCATGCTGTGTCCTGTCAAACGCGTTCGAGAATGCCGGCGGCGCCCTGGCCCATACCGACGCACATCGTGACCATGCCGTACTTCA
>JANPMR010000468.1:0-3351 GCA_031427055.1 Rubrivivax sp. | reverse complement strand
CTGCTCCCACTCCGGCAGGCGTTCGGTCTCGACATCGCGCTTCTTGCGCAAGTCCCACAGCCGCTTGTCGTGGAAGTCGGCGTGGTCCTTGGCCGCGATGAAGTGCGACGAGGCCTCGGCGTGGTCGACGCGCTTCATGTCAGGTCCGCCCGGCCGCCCGAAGGACCTGACGCGCCCCCTCGGGGGGCAGCGAACGCAGTGAGCTCGGGGGCTGTCACTCTCGGGCTCCGTTCAAGACTTGCGCGATGTGCAGGTACTTCAGCGGCAGGCCCAGCCTCTGCGCGCAGCCTCTCTGGTGCATGGCGCAGGACATGTCGGGCGTGACCACGTACTCGGCCCCGGCCTGGTGGTGATCATTGACCTTGTCCTGCCCCATCTTGGCCGACACCGGCTCTTCGAAGACCGAAAACGTGCCGCCGAAGCCGCAGCATTCGTCGGGCCGCTGCAACGGCACGAACTCGAGCCCCTTGACCGCCGAGAGCAGGCGCGCCGGCTTGTTGAAGGCCGGCTCGACGATCTCGCTGGTGCTGGCCTCGCGCAACGCGCGCAAGGTGGAGCAGCCGATGTGCAGGCCCACCTTGTGCGCAAACTCGGCCCACGGAAACTCGCGCACCTGCAGCACGTCGTGGATGAATTCCACCAGCTCGTGCGTGCGCTCGCGCACCTGGCGCACCTCAGGTGTCTGCTCGATGGCCGTCAGGCCGTCGCGCACGTGGTGCGTGCAGCTGCCCGAGGGCGTGACGATGTGGTCGAAGCCGGCAAAGTTGCGCACGAACAGCGCCTCGGTCTCGGCGGCGTCGGCGTGGCAGCCACTGTTGGCCATGGGCTGGCCGCAGCAGGTCTGGTCGAGCGGGTAATGCACCTCGCAGCCCAGGCGTTCGAGCAGCTCGAGCGTGGCGATGCCGACCTCGGGGAAGAAGGCATCGACATAGCAGGGGATGAACAAGGCCACCTTCATGAGCTGCCGCCCTTTCACGAAGTTGCAGAGCACCGCGACACCCTGCAGCAGCGCAATGTGCGCCGCCCGCTCGCGTGCGGATTGCGCCATGTCAAACCGCGGATGGGTGCACCCCGGGAAAAGCCCGGTGCGGCCGCCGCACCGAAGCCCGGCGCCGGGCTTTCGCGCACCGCACTCGCGCGCGGGTGAAGCTTGACGAGCATCAATCACTTGCCGCGC
Organism: Rubrivivax sp.; assembly: GCA_031427055.1. Lineage (GTDB taxonomy): Bacteria > Pseudomonadota > Gammaproteobacteria > Burkholderiales > Burkholderiaceae_C > Rubrivivax. The sequence goes on along the minus strand of JANPMR010000468.1, from coordinate 2,174 downwards.
TGCGCGGCTGCACGCAGGGCAAACTGGCGGCATCGAAGTTCTTGTTCCTGCCGTGCAGCACCAGACCGCCCACGCCCACGACGCCACCGCCGCCATCCTCACCACCTGCGAAGCCGTGCTTGACCAGCGCCCGCGCGAACCGCTGGCCCTGGTGCAGGTCTTGCGCGAATTGCAGGCACGGCTCGGCTGGCTGCCGCGCGCGGCGCTGCTTCATGTCGCGCACGCGCTCGGCGTCACGCTGGCACAGGTCGAAGGCGTGGCCGGCTTCTACCGCTTCCTGCACCTGCGCCCGGTGGGCCGCTATCGCGTGCTGTTCAGCGACAACGTCACCGACCGCATGCTCGGCAGCGAGGCATTGATGGCCGACCTGTGCCGGCGCCTGGGTGTGGCGCCGGGGCAGACCAGCCAGGATGGCCTGGCGAGCATCGACAAGACCTCGTGCACCGGCCTGTGCGACCAGGGGCCGGCGTTGCTGGTCAACCACCATCAAGTGGTGACGCAGCTGGACGCGCGCCGTGTTGCGCTGATGGCCGACCTCATCCGCAGCCGCGCGCCGGTCGACCAGTGGCCGGCGAGCTGGTTTGAGGTGCAAGACCACGTACAGCGCGCCGACGTGCTGCTGGGCCCGCGGCCCGCCCCCGGCGCCGCGCTGGCCGCGGCCCTGGCGCGCGGCGCCGACGCGCTGCTGGCCGAGGTGAAGCGCGCCAACCTGCGTGGCCGCGGTGGCGCCGGCTTCGCCACCGCCACCAAGTGGGAGCTGTGCCGCCGCGCGAGCGGCGCCGAGCGCGTGGTGGTGTGCAACGCCGACGAAGGCGAGCCCGGCACCTTCAAGGATCGCGTGCTGCTCACCCGCCACGCCGACACCGTGTTCGAGGGCATGACGGTGGCCGCGCTGGCCATCGGCGCGCGCCGCGGATTCGTCTACCTGCGTGGCGAGTACCGCTACCTGCTCGACGAGCTGCAGGCCGTGCTGCAAAGGCGGCGCACGGCCGCTCTGCTGGGCACCGCCATCCTGGGCCACGCCGGCTTCGACTTCGACATCGCGATCCACGTCGGCGCCGGCGCCTACGTCTGCGGCGAAGAGTCGTCGCTGATCGAATCGCTCGAAGGCAAACGCGGCACGCCGCGCATCCGCCCGCCCTTTCCGGTGGAGAGTGGCTACCTCGGCTTGCCCACGGCGGTGAACAACGTCGAGACCTTCTGCGCCGCGGCCCACATTGCCCTGCACGGCGGCGCCTGGTGGGCCGCCATCGGCACGCCCAAGTCCACCGGCACCAAGATCCACTCGGTCTCGGGCGACTGCGAAAGGCCGGGCCTCTACGAGTATCCGTTTGGCACCCGCATCGGCCGCATCCTCGAAGACTGCGGCGCCGTCGACACGCAGGCGGTGCAGGTGGGCGGGCCTTCTGGCGTGTGCCTGTCGGCCTTCGAATTCGGCCGCCGCATCGCCTTCGAAGACGTGCCCACGGCCGGCGCTTTCATGGTCTTCGACCGCAGCCGCGACATGTTCGAGGTGGCGCGCGGCTTCGCGCACTTTTTCGCGCATGAGAGCTGCGGCTTCTGCACGCCCTGCCGCGTGGGCACCGCGCTGGTCGTCAAGCGCATGGACAAGCTGGCCGCCGGCCAGGGTTCGCGCCACGACATCGATGTGCTGTTCGAGCTCGACAAGCTGATGCACACCGCTACCCATTGCGGGCTGGGCGCCAGCGCCTGCAACCCGCTGCGCGACACGATCCTGAAATTCCGCCCGGCCTACGAGAAGCACCTCAAGTCGCTGTACTTCGAGCCCGGCTTCAAGCTCGACGACGAGCTGTCGATCGCCCGGCGCATGACCGGCCGCGACGATGCCGGCGCCTACCTGGAGGCATCCGAGTGAGCGCCGCACGCGACGACTGCGACACCGGCCAGAGCTTCGCGCTCGACGGCGAAGACGTGCCCTTCCAGGCCGGCGACAGCATCCTGCAGGCCGCCACCCGCGCCGGCCGCTACATCCCGCACCTGTGCTGGCACCCCGACTTCAAGGCGCATGGCTCGTGCCGCATCTGCACCGTCAAGGTGGATGGCCGCGCGGGTGCCGCCTGCACCGTGCAGGCCGCGGCCGGGCAAGACGTCGAGAGCCACACCGAAGAGCTCGACGCGCACCGCAAGACGCTGCTGCAGATGCTGTTCGTCGA
>JANPMR010000467.1:0-2007 GCA_031427055.1 Rubrivivax sp. | reverse complement strand
AAAGACCCGCTGAGGGACGATGAATGCATCTCGGCATGATGGCGGCGGCGCGCGGTTTGCGCAGCCCGACGGCCTTTTCCGACCGAGGGTCAGTGAGGCCTTCGGGTTTCTTCGTATAATTCCAAGGCTTTGCTGACCTCACCCTTCATGGCGATTCAATGGCAACCCCCGGGCGACCGCTGGGGCGACGAAAAAGATGAGGCAGGCGATCGAGAAAGGTCGGCGGCCTTCAAGCCGTTGACGCGAGAAGAGGCATCGTCGCTGCGCTCCCGCCTGCCGTCACTTTCACCGTGGCGGGTGGTGGGGCTTCAAGCGGCGGTGGGTGGGATAGCGGCGCTGCTGGCGGCGCTGCTCACGGGTAGGCCCGAGTGGGCGTGGTCGCTGCTTTACGGCGCGGCCGCGGTGGTGGTGCCGGGTGCCTTGATGGCGCGCGGCATGACCAGCCCGCTGAGCAAAGTGTCGCTTGGCGCCAGTGTCGTCAGCTTCACGTTGTGGGAGTTTGTCAAGATTGCGGTTTCGGTGGCCATGCTCGTGCTGGCCCCGAGGCTCGTGCAGCCCCTGAGCTGGCCCGCATTGCTGGTGGGCTTGGTGCTGTGCATGAAGGCGTACGTGGTGGCCGTGCTGTGGCTGGGCCGCCAAGGTAGGGACAGGGTTCAAATGAGCGAGACGACGAAACATGGCCGCTGAAGAACACGCCTCCGCTCAAGGCCCGAGCGCCGGTGAATACATCGTTCACCATCTCACGCACTGGCGCAACAAAGAGCTGGTCGGCCCGGTCGACTTCAGCGTCGTGGCCTGGGACTCGATGTTCTTCGCCATCCTCACCGGCGTCATTGGCTGCTTCGTCCTCTGGCTCGCCGCGCGCAAGGCGACGCCGGGCGTGCCGGGCCGCTTCCAGGCCGCGGTCGAAATCCTGATCGAGATCGTCGACGGCCAAGCCAAGGGCATCGTCCACAACGCCCAGAGCCGCAAGCTGGTGGCCCCGCTGGCGCTCACCGTCTTCGTCTGGATCTTCCTGATGAACGCGATGGACCTGCTGCCGGTGGACCTGCTGCCGGTGATCTGGCAGTGGATCTACGGCGCGGCCGGCCACGATCCGCACCACGCCTACCTGCGCGTCGTGCCCACCGCCGACCTCTCGATGACGATGGGCCTGTCGGTCTCGGTGCTGCTGGTGTGCCTGATCTACAACGTCAAGATCAAGGGCGTGGGCGGCTGGGCGCACGAGCTCGTCACGGCGCCCTTCGGCACCAGCAAGAACCCGCTGTGGGCGCTGCTGCTGGGCGTCATCAACCTGGCCATGCAACTGGTCGAGTTCGTGGCCAAGACGGTGTCGCACGGCATGCGGCTGTTCGGCAACATGTACGCCGGCGAACTGATCTTCCTGCTCATCGCGCTGCTGGGCGGCGCCTGGTCGCTGTCGGCGATGGGCATCACCCTGGCGCTGGTGCACATCCTGCTGGGCTTGGGGTGGGCCATCTTCCACATCCTGATCATCACCCTGCAGGCCTTCGTATTCATGATGTTGGCCCTGGTCTACATCGGCCAGGCGCACGACGCGCATTGACGCGGGCCCGGCTCGCAATTTCTTCGTTCCCTTTCCCTCCACAAAACCTCGATCCCCTAGGAGTCATCATGGAAGTCATCAGCTTCGTCGCCCTGGCCGCCGGCCTCATCATCGGTCTGGGCGCGCTCGGCGCCTGTATCGGCATCGGCATCATGGGCAGCAAGTACCTCGAATCGGCCGCCCGCCAGCCCGAACTGATGGGCGAACTGCAGACCAAGATGTTCCTGCTCGTCGGCCTGATCGATGCCTCGTTCATCATCGGCACGGGCGTCGCGCTGTGGTTCGCCACTGCCAACCCGTTCCTGGGCCAGATCGCCGCAGCTGTAGCCGCTGCCGGCGGCGCCAAGTAACTTGCTTCCGCAGCGCTTGAACTCTCAAGTGAACGCCGCGGAACCGGCTTTGCCGGGCCGCTGGCGTGCCTTGCAGGCCGCGCCGGCCCT
>JANPMR010000466.1:0-6916 GCA_031427055.1 Rubrivivax sp. | reverse complement strand
AACGCGTGGTCGCGGGCGTTCTCGATGCTGTCGTAGAAGCTGGGCACCACCAGCAGCGTGAGGAAGGTGCTGGTGATGGTGCCGCCGATGATGGCCACGGCCATCGGCCGGTAGAACTCGCTGCCCTCGCCCACCCCGATGGCCACCGGCAACATGCCGGCAATCAGCGCAAAGGTGGTCATCAGAATGGGCCTCAAGCGCTTGCGGCCGGCCGTCATCAGCGCCTCTTCTCGGTCGACGCCCTGCGCCTCTTGCACGCGCGCGGCGTCGAGAAGCAGGATGGCGTTCTTGGCCACCAGGCCCATGAGCATGATGACGCCGATGAAGCTCATCAGGATGAGCGTGGCGCCCACGGCCAGCAGCGCCAGCACGACGCCGATCAGCGACAGCGGCAGCGACAGCATCACGGCCAGCGGCGCCGTGAACGAGCCGAACTGCATCACCAGGATGAGGTACATCAGCGCCACGCCCAGGACGAGCGCGATGCCCATCTGCTTGAACACCTCCTGCTGGTCTTTGGAGGCACCGGCCAGCTCCAGGCCGTAGCCCGGCGGGTAGTTGGTGGCGCGCGCGATCGTCATCGCATCGGCCGTCACCTCGCCGGGTGATCGCCCCTGCACATTGGCCGCCACGCTGATGGTGCGCTTGCCGTCGGCGTGCTGAATCTGGCTTGGCCCCTTGCCCACGGTGACGGTGGCGATCTGCTCCAGCGGCACCATGCGGTTGCTGCCGCTCACCGCAATCGGCAGGCGCTCGATGTTGCCGGCATCCACGCGGTCGGCCGGGTGCAGGCGCACCGCCACGTCGCGCGTTTCGCCGGCCGGGTCGACCCAGTCGCCCACCTCGACGCCGGCAAAGGCCACGCGCAAGGCCTGCGCCGCGTCGGCCGCCGAAATGCCCAGCGAATTGGCCAGCGCGCGGTCGAGCTCGATCTTCATCTCGGTCTGCGGGTCTTGCTCCGACAGGCCCACGTCCACCGCGCCAGGCACTTGGCGCAGCTGGTCCATGAAGTCGTTGGTGATGGCCAGCAACTTGCGCGAGTCGGGCCCGCTGAAGCGGATCTGCACCGGCTTTTGCGCGCCATTGCTCAGGTCGTCGAGCACCACATATTCGGCACCCACCAGCCGGGCCGTGCTCTTGCGCAGTTCTGCCGCCAGCTCGATCGAGCTGCGCTTGCGCTTTGTGCTTTTGCCGACGTCGACGTAGATGCGGCCGCCGTTGGGCGTGACGAAGCTGTTGGTGGCCACCGTTTCGGGCAACGCGCGCGCCAAAGCGGCTGCGGCCTCGACCTTGAGCTTGCCGTACTCCAGGCTGCTGCTCGACGGCGTGCGCACATCGATGGCCAGCACGCCGACGTCAGATGCCGGCAGAAAGCTCGAGCCGCCAAACTTCATCTGCAGCCCCACCGCACCCACCAGGCTGAGCACGGCAAACACGGCCATCCAGCGCCGGTGGTGCAGCGCCCAGGCAATGACGCGGCCGTAGCGGTCGGCCTGGTGGTCGAACCAGACGTTGAAACGCTCGAGCACGCGGCTGATGCCCGTCTTGGGGGTCTGGTGGTGCCCCGGCGGGTCGCCCCAGTAGGCCGACAGCATGGGGTCGAGCGTGAAGCTGATGAACAGGCTTACCAGCACCGAGGCCACCACCGTCAGGCCGAAGGGCCGAAACCACTCGCCCGACACGCCGGGCATGAAGGCCACGGGGATGAACACGGCCACGATCGAGAACGTGGTCGCGGCCACGGCCAGCCCGATTTCGGCCGTGCCCTTGAGTGCCGCGGTGCGCCGATCGGCACCGCGCTCCATGTGGCGCACGATGTTTTCGCGCACCACGATGGCATCGTCGATGAGCACGCCGATGGCCAGCGACAGGCCCAGCAGGCTCATGAAGTTGAGCGTGAAGCCGCACAACCACACCGCGATGAACGCGGCGATGACCGAGGTCGGCAGTGACAGCGCCGTGATCAGGGTCGAACGCCAGGAGTTGAGAAAGACGTAGACCACGAAAATCGTCAACACGGCGCCGAAAGCCAGTGCGTCGACGACGTTGCGCAGGCTGTTGTCGGCATCCTTGCCGCCGTCCTGCGTGACCTCGAGCTTGGTGCCGGCCGGCAGCGTCTTGCCGACTTCGGCCGTGATTTTGCGCACCTCGTTGGCCACCGACACCGTGCTGGCCTCGCGCGAGCGCGTCACCGAGATGCCGACGTTGGGGTTGCCGTTGCGCAGCGAGAAGCCGCCCAGTTCGGCGAAGCCGTCTTCGACGACCGCCACCTGCGCCAGGCGGATGACTTCGCCGCCGCGGCGCTTGACGACGATCTGGCCAAACTCGGCCGGCGTCTCGATGCGCCCGACGAGCCGGATGCTCTGGTCTTCGAGCTTGCCTCGCACCTTGCCCACCGGCGCGTTGGCGTTTTGCGCGCGCAGCGCCGACACCACCTCGGTCACCGAGACCTCGTACTCGCGCAGCTTGTCGGCGCGCAGCAGCACGCTCAGCTCGCGTCGCAGCGCGCCATTGACGTTGACGACGGCGACGCCCTTGATGCCGCGAAAGCGGTCGGCCAGCGTGTCCTCGGCCAGTCGCGAGATGGCGGCGTGGGTTTGCGTGGTCGACGACAGCGCGAGCTGCATGATGGGCTGCGCCGAGGGGTCCACGCGCTGCAGCACCGGCTCGCGCATTTCCACCGGCAGCTTGTGGCGCACGGTGCCGATGGCGTTGCGCACCTCATCCGCAGCCTCGATCATGTTCTTGTCGAAGTTGAAGATGAGCACGATGCGCGCGAAGCCTTCGCTGGCGGTCGAGCGCACCTGGTCGACGCCGCTGATGCCCTGCATCGCCTTCTCGATGCGGTTGATGATCTCGCGCTCCACCGTGTCGGGGCTGGCACCGGGGTAGGCGATGCCGACCGCCAGCACGGGCTGCTCGATGTCGGGGAACTGGTTGACGCGCAGCTTGGACAGCGCGAGCAGCCCCAGGGCCATGAGGCCGATGATGATCACGATCATCGCGATCGGCCGCTTGACGCTGAATTCGGATAAGAACATCGCAGTCTCCTCAGCGCGGCGCCGACACGGCGGCGGATGACGGCGTGGCCGCCGATGCGGCCGATGCCGCTGACAGGGCCGCCATCTCCACCGCTTGGCCATCCACCAGCGTGCTGCCCGGGCTGCGCAGCACACGGTCGCCCGGGCTCAGCCCCGTCAGCACCGGAAACTCGCCGCTGCGCGCGTCACGCTCGCCCAGCTTGACGCTCACCTTGGCGATCTTGCCGCCGTGGAGGCGCCAGACGTGGGCGGATTCGCCGGCACGCACCAGCGTGCCTTCGGGCAGCATCAGCATCTGGGCGCCACCGGTCTCGACCCTGCCCTCGGCAAACAGCCCCGCCACACGCGGCGCCTTGGCCGGGTCGACGAAGGCGACCACCACTTCGACCTGACGCGTCGTGGCATTGGCCGCGGCGTCGATGCGGCGCACCACGCCGGCCAGTTCGCCCTGCGGGAAGCCATTGACGCGAAAGTTCACGCGCTGCCCGATCTTGAGCTCGCTCATGCGGTCGGCGGTCACCAGGCCCTCGAAACGCAGGCTGCGCGGGTCGATCACCTTGACCAGTTCGCGGCCCACCTGCACGTTGTCACCGGCCGAGACCTTGCGCTCGCTGACCACGCCTTCAAACGGCGCGCGCACCTCGGTGCGCCGCAGTTGCTGGCTGGCCGAGACGACGCGGGCACGCGCCGCGACGAGATCGCTCTGGGCGTTGTTGCGGCGCACCTCGGCGTCTTCCAGCGCCTGCATCGAGCTCATGCCCTGGGCCTGCAGCGTCTTCAGGCGTTGCACCTGGCGCTCGGCCTGCTCGAAGGCCTGCGAGACGGCACGCACCGACTCCTCGGCCGAGGTCAGGCTGTCGCGAATCGCGGTGTCGTCCAGCTGCATCAGCAGTTCGCCGGCGCGCACCGCGTCACCGTTTTCCTTGAGAACACGCAGCACCACCGCGGCGACTTCGGCGCGCAGATCGGCGCGACGTTCGGGCTGCAGCGTGCCGCTGATCACCGGGCCGCTGGACCGCTGCGTGGCGGTGACTTCGCGCAAGTCTTCGGCCGCCAGCAACAGCACGGATGGGGCCTTCGTCGCGCCCGCATCGGCCTTGGCCGTGGCCGCAGGCTTGCCGCAACCGGCAAGGGCGCAGCAGGTCAGCAAAGCCATGAGAGTCAAGCGTCGGTGGAGAGAGTTCTGTGGCACTGGGTTTGCGCTCAAGATGGACAGGGGCGCAAGGGTAACCGCTGAACCCGGGTATGAAGCGGGCTCTGCGACGAACGGCCGGCGACGCGCCGCGTGTGGCCTGCCAGCGGCGCCAAATGCCGGTTGACTGCAGGCCGTTCAGCCGTCCGTGGACGTGCCTGTCGGGCCGGCCGCCAAAAACGCCGCGCCGCTGCGCGCGCTGCGCTCGAACTGCCGCGCAATGCTGCCGCACACCAGGTCGCACAGCGCGTACACCGACGGGTCGGCGATGGCGTAGTAGGCGCTGTTGCCGCGGCTCTCGCGGGCCACCAGGCCGTGCTGGGCCAGCAGCGCCAGGTGGCGCGAGATGTTGGCGGCGCTGTAGCCGCAGATCTGCGCCAGCTCACCCACGCTGCGCGCTTGCTGACGCAACTGGTTCAGGATCTGCAGGCGTGTCGGCTCGGACAGCGCCTGGAAGTAGGCTGCCACCTGGGTAAGCGCTTCGTCGGGAAGGTTCTTCATCGGGCTGTCGGCCGCGGGCCGCCTTCGTGTGAAGACAGTGGCCATCATGCACTCAAGTCACATGTCGCGCTCTGAATTGTGCAATTGGCCGTTTGCGAGATTGCGCAAACAAAGCATTTGACGCACTTTGGTGTACCGCTCGAGCGCCAAGAGTGCCTAGGAGCCTGTCGGGCTTGGGGTCGGGCGTTCAAGGCTTGGCCGACGCCGCCGCCTTGTCGTAGGCCTTCTGCAGTTCGCTGTAGGCACTGGAGACGCCCGCCTTGGTGGCGTCCCAGGCCTTGCCACCGGCCTTTTCCAGCTTGACGAGTTCGGCCTGGGCCAGGCGCTTCTTCTGCTCGAGCTCGGACATGTTTCGCTCATGCGCGGCCCTGGCCTCGGCGCCGGACTGCTGTGTCTGGCGCTTCAGTTCGGCGATCTTCTTGTCGGCTTCGGCGATCGACGTCTTGGCCGCGGCCACCGCCTGGTTCTTCTGGCTGTGCGCGTACGACTTGAAGGTCTCCCAGGTGCCCTCATCGGCCGCGCCTGCGCCAAGCGGCGCGAGCATCGAGCCCGCCAAAGACATGCCGATTGCGATCATCCGGATGCTGCCCATGTGCGTCGCCTTGTGAAAGTGGTGGACCCGATTGTCGTGTGCCGCGCCGTGACGCTGGGCAGAATGCGACGCAATGGGCTGACACCCGTCCAATCAACCCGGGGAGAAACGCTTGGCACTCACACCGCCCCAGCGGCGGCAGCTGCGGCAGCGCTGCGAGCTCATCGTCCCGGGCTTCGCCGCCCTCAGTCCGGCGCAGGAATTTGCGCAGATGGCCGCCTGGTGCGAGACCCAAGGCGTCGAGCACGACAGCTACGGCGAGGGCCCGCTGGTAGACGGCTTCGAGCGCAAGCTAGCCGCCCTGCTCGGCAAGCCAGCGGCCGTCTTCATGCCCAGCGGCATCATGGCGCAGCTGGCTGCCGTGCGCGTGTGGGCCGAGGCGGCCCGGCTGCCGCGCTTCGGCATGCACCCCACGTCGCACCTGATGCTGCACGAGCAAGAGGCCTACGCGGCGCTGATGCAGTTGCATGGCGTGCCGCTGGGCGACCGTCTGCGCCCGCTGCTGGCGAGCGACCTGCAGGCCTGTCGCGAGCCGCTGGCCTGCGCGGTGGTGGAGCTGCCGATTCGCGAGGTCGGCGGCCAGTTGCCGTCGTGGGATGAACTCGAGGCCCTCAAGGCCGCAGCGCGCGAGCGCAAGCTGCCGCTGCACATGGACGGCGCCCGGCTGTGGGAGTGCGCAGCCCACTACGGCAAACGCCACGACGAGATCGCCGCCGGCTTCGAGTCGGTCTACGTGTCGGTCTACAAGGGCGTGGGCGCTATGTCTGGCGCCTTGCTCGCCGGTGGCGAGGACTTCATCGCCCAGGCGCGCCTGTGGCGCCGCCGCATGGGCGGCACGCTGTATCACCTGAGCCCCATGGTGGTCTCGGCGGCCATGCGCCTGGATGACCGCCTGGCGCTGATGCCCGCCGCCTACCAGCGCGCGCTCGACCTCGCCGCCGGCCTGCGCCCGCTGCCCACCTTGCGCGTCAACCCCGCGGTGCCGCACACCAACATGATGCATCTGCACTTCGACGCCAGCGTCGACACCTTGCTCGATGCGCGCGACGATCTCGCAACCCGCACCGGATGCTGGCTGATCGACGGCGCAAGGCCGGCAGAAGTGCCGGGCTGGAGCGTGAGCGAGCTCTACGTCGGCGATCGGCTGCTGCAAGTGCACGCCGACAACGAGCGCGTGCTGCCGCTCTTTGCGCAGCTGCTTGAGGCGCTGCGGACCTCGTGAGCCGTCTGCACGGCGGCCATTGAAAAGGCCCCGGTTCGATCACGAACCGGGGCCTGCTGTTGGTAGGCGCGAATGGACTCGAACCATCGACCCCCACCATGTCAACGCAGGAAATGGCGTTCTCTGGCGTTCATCAAAGTTCACTCTTCATAGGTAGCTAGTCACCACCTGTTCACGGTGGTGCTGTAAAGTACCAACTTGTTTTTTGGTACTTTTTCGGCACCTACCGGAGCGACGACGATGGCAACGAAGATCGACACGGTTACGGCACGCGACAAGCTCAAGCCTCGGCGCGGCCCCTACTGGCAACGCGACACGAAGGGGTGCTTCGTCGGTTTCCGCAAGATGACGGCCGACAGCGCCGGCAC
>JANPMR010000465.1:0-2185 GCA_031427055.1 Rubrivivax sp. | reverse complement strand
TGGACGCACCGCGCCGCCCGGGCGACTTCGGCCTCGTCGTCGAGAACGGCATGGCCTGGCTGGTGCGCGCGCTGCCGGCCGACGACACCTTCAAACGCAAGAAGGACGAGGCGGTCGAGATCCACCTGCAGCGTCTGATGCCCGCCGACGCGCTGCGCGTGCGTGGCCGACACCACGCCGCCAACGCGCTGGCCGCGCTGGCGCTGGCCACGGCGATTGGCTGCCCGCTGGCACCCATGCTGCACGGCCTGCGCGAGTACGAAGGCGAGCCGCACCGCGTGCAGTTCGTCGCCGTGATCGACGGTGTCGAGGCCTACGACGACAGCAAGGGCACCAACGTCGGCGCCACCGTGGCTGCGCTCGACGGCCTGGGCGCCGACAAGTCGCCCGGCCGCCTGGTGCTGATCCTGGGCGGCGACGGCAAGGGGCAGGACTTCACGCCGCTGACCGCGCCGCTGCAACGCCACGCTCGCGCCGTGGCCACCATCGGCCGCGACGCCGCCGCCATCGAGGCCGCGATCGCATCCGGCGCGGGCGATGTGCCCTTCATGCGCCACGACACGCTGGACGCGGCGGTGGCCTGGTGCTTCGCGCAAGCGCTGCCGGGCGACGCCGTGCTGCTCAGCCCGGCCTGCGCCAGCCTGGACATGTTTCGCGGCTACGCGCACCGCGCCGAGGTCTTCGTGCAGGCGGTGCAGGCCTTGGCCAACGACAGGGGCATCGCGTGAGCCGGCGCCGGGCCGCCCCAAGCCGGCTCACCCCCTTGGGGGGCGGGCGCGAAGCGACCTGGGGGCGGACATGAGCGCGGCGCTGATCGCACTCAAGGAGTGGTTCGCGCCTCGCCGCGACGGCAGCGCGGCACTGCCCGTGCGCGATCGCGTCGACGTCGCCGGTGCGCGGCCGGTGCGCATCCTGGCCTTCGACCAGACGCTGCTCGCCGTGGTCGGCGCGCTCGTTGCGCTGGGCGTGGTGATGGTCTATTCGGCCAGCGTGGCGCTGCCCGACAACCCCAAGTTTGCCAACTACACACAGGCCTTCTTCCTGCAACGCCACGTGCTCAGCCTGTGCATCGCCATGGTCGCCGCGTTGGTGGTGGTGCAGGTGCCGATGAGCTTCTGGGAAAAGTACGCGCCCGTCGTCTTTCTGGTCTCGCTGATGCTGCTGGTGATCGTGCTGGTGCCCTTCATCGGCAAGGTGGTCAACTTCTCGCGCCGCTGGATCCCGCTGGGCATCATGAACTTCCAGCCCAGCGAGCTGGCCAAGCTGGCCATCGCGCTGTATGCGGCCGACTACATGGTGCGGCGCATGGACGCACGCGAGAAGTTCTTCCGCGCGGTGTCGCCGATGGTCGTGGCCGTCGCCTTCGTGGGCCTGCTGCTGCTGCGCCAGCCCGACATGGGCGCCTTCCTCGTCATCGCCACCATCGCGATGGGCATCCTGTTCCTGGGCGGCGTCAACGCGAAGATGTTCTTCCTGATCGCCGCCGTGCTGATCGGCACCTTCGCCCTCATCATCGCTTTCGACGATCTGCGCCGCGAGCGCATCCTGGCCTACCTCGACCCCTGGAACCCCAAGTACGCGCAGGGCAAGGGCTACCAGCTCACGCACAGCCTGATCGCGCTGGGCCGCGGCGAGATCTTCGGCCAGGGCCTGGGCGCCAGCGTCGAGAAGCTGCATTACCTGCCCGAGGCGCACACCGACTTCCTGCTCGCCGTGATCGGTGAAGAGCTGGGCTTCGTCGGCGTCGCCACCGTCATCGTGCTGTTTTTCTGGCTCACGCGGCGCATCTTCCACATCGGCCGCCAGGCCATCGCGCTGGATCGCATCTTCGGCGGCCTGATGTGCCAGGGCATCGGCATCTGGTTCGGCTTCCAGGCCTTCATCAACATGGGCGTCAACCTGGGCGTGCTGCCCACCAAGGGGCTGACGCTGCCGTTGATGAGCTATGGCGGCAGCGCGATCCTGATGAACCTCATTGCGCTCGCGATGGTGCTGCGCGTCGACATTGAAAACAGAGCTCTCATGCGCGGAGGGCGGGCGTGATGCCGCACCTCGTTGTCATGGCCGCGGGAACGGGCGGGCACATCATCCCGGGCTTGGCCGTGGCCAAGGAAATGCGGAGCCGCGGCTGGACGGTGAGCTGGCTGGGCACCTCGCACGGCATGGAGAACCAGCTCGTGCCCAA
>JANPMR010000464.1:0-1548 GCA_031427055.1 Rubrivivax sp. | reverse complement strand
CGGACGCCGACCGCGTGCGCAGCCGCCTCATGCAGGCATCGCTGCGGGCCCTGCTGGATCAGGTGCGCGGCGCGCGCGAGGTGCTGCCGCACTTGGTGGCGCTGGAGGCGACGCTGGGCAAGCGCGGCGTCGGCGCCATCGAGACCATCGAGCCCAGGCTGCTGAGCAAGATCTGCTCGCAACTGTCGAGCCTGCCGCTGCCCAAGGACGATCCGCCGCTGCTCGATCTGATGACGCGGCTGTTGTCGGCGATGGATGCCCACCACCTGCCGCATCAGCGGCTCACGAGCTTCGTCAACAACAGCAAGATGATGGTCATGGAAGGCAGCATGACGGACTTCGACGCCGCCACTTTCGGGCAGGCGACGACGCAACTCGGCGAGCCCTGAGCGCGCTGACGCGCCGGGACGCGCCGCCCCGGGGTCAGAGGTAGCGTGCCTGCAGGTGCGCCTTGAAGTGCGCCGGGTTGAGCGTCTCGCCACTGGCGCGCAGCACCAGCTCATCGGTGCTCCAGCGGCTGGCCTGGGTCCAGATGTTGGCGCGCAGCCAGTCGAACACCGCGGCCAAATCGCCGCCGGCAATGCGCGCGTCCAGGTCGGGCATGGCGCGGCGCATGGTGGCAAACCACTGTGCGGCGTACATCGCACCCAGCGAGTAGCTGGGGAAGTAGCCGAACATGCCAAACGGCCAGTGCACGTCCTGCATCGGGCCATCCTTGTAGTTGCCGCGCGTGTCCACGCCCAGCAGCTCTTGCATCTTGGCGTCCCACAGCGCGGGCACGTCTTCGGGCTCGATCTCGCCTTCGATCAAGGGCCGCTCGATCTCGTAGCGCAGGATGACGTGGGCCGGGTAGGTGAGTTCGTCGGCATCAACGCGGATGAAGCCCGGCTTGACGCGTGTCATCAGGCGCAGCAAATTGCCCGGCTCAAAGGCCGGCTGCGCGCCGAAGGCCTGGGTCAGCAGCGGCGCCAGTTGCGCCACGAAGCCCGGGTGGCCGCCCAGTTGCATCTCGAAGCTCAGGCTCTGGCTCTCGTGCACCCCCGCCGAGCGCGCTTCTGACACCGGCTGGCCCAGCCACTCGCGCGGCCGGTTTTGTTCGTAGCGGCCGTGGCCGGTCTCGTGCACGGTGCCCATCAGGCTGCCCAGAAAGTCGTCTTCGCGAAAGCGCGTCGTCATGCGCACATCCTCGGGCACGCCGCCGCAGAAGGGGTGCGCGCTGACATCGAGCCGGCCGGCCTCGAAGTCGAAGCCCAGCATGCGAATGACCTGCTCGCACAAGGCCTTCTGCGCGGCGATCGGAAAAGGCCCCATCGGAGCGATCACCGGCTCGTGCGCTTGTTCGTTCGCCTGCTTGTCCATCACCTGCCGCGTCAGCCCCGGCAACCACTGGCGCACATCGCCGAAGACGCGGTCGAGCTGGGCGCAGTTCATGCCCGGCTCAAACAAGTCCAGCAGCGCGTCGTAGCGCGAGAGGCCGCTCTGTGCCGACAGCAGCGCGGCCTCTTCGCGCGCCACCGCCAGCACCTCGCGCAGATTGGGCAGGAAGCC
>JANPMR010000463.1:0-1584 GCA_031427055.1 Rubrivivax sp. | reverse complement strand
CGCGGCGACGTTGGGGTTGCAGCCGGCGCCGATGAGGGTGCGGAAGTGCAAGTCCAGATCAGCCCCGAACTGCAGTCGACCGTAAGGGTGCGGGATGGCCATCGCGCCCTTGATGTTGTGCGCCACGGCCTCGGCCGCGGCATTGGACAGGTCGTCCAGCGGCAGGATGATGACGTGGTTGCGCACGCCGACGCGGCCGTTCTCGCGGCGGTAGCCCAGGAAGGTGGTGCTCTTGTCGATGACTGTCATGACTGGCCTCTGTTATCAGTTGGCATCAAGCGGACGCCGCGGAACCGGCTTCGCCGGGCCGCTGGCGGCGCCCCCTTGAGGGGGAGCGGCGTCAGCCGCTACGGGGGTGGTCGATCTACCACCTCTTGGTCTTGATGTTGTGTACGTGGGCGTGCTCGCCCGCCTTGATCGGCGCCACGACCTTGCCCATGTCGATGCCGTACTTGATGACGGTGTCGCCCAGGTTCATGTCCTTGAGCGCCACCTTGTGGCCGATGGGGATGTCTTGCCGCGCGCCGACTTCGATCATGCGGTCCTCGTCCATGATCCAGCCCGTCAGCGCCATGCCGGCGGTGACGCCTTCGACCACCACCACGGCCACGCTGTCGTGGGCGTCGTGCAATACAAAATGAATCATCTTTCGCTCCTGTTCGGGCCGCCGGATCGTGTGGATCAGCGGACATCCAGGATGCAGTATTGCCAAGCCGCTGCTGGGCGTCAAACAGGTCATATAGATGACATGGATGAAGACGGCCGCCGCTGCCTAGAATGCGCCGATGCCTGCCCTCCGACGCCCTGCCCCGCGCGCAAAATCGGCCCTTGAGCTGATCGCGCCGATCGCACCCGACGCTGCCGGCATGCCGCTGTTTCGCGCCGTCAAGCGCTCGCTGCTGCAGGCCATCGAGGGCGGCACCGTTGCGCCCGGCGACGCGCTGCCCAGCGAGCAGCAACTGGCCGCCGGCTATGCCGTGTCGGTGGGCACGCTGCGGCGCGCGGTGGACGACCTGGTGGCCGAGCACATCCTCGTGCGCCGCCAGGGACGCGGCACCTTTGTGGCCATGCACACCAGCGACCGCTTCCTGTTCCAGTTTTTCCACGTCGAGCGCTGCGACGGCCTGCGCGAGGCGCCCGAGGTCGAACTGGTGTCCTTCGAGCGCACGCGTCTCGACGACGACGCCGCGGCCGCGCTGCTGCTCAAGCCGGGTGAGCCGGCGCTGCAGATCGAGAACCGGCTGCGCCTGCAAGGCCGCGCGGTCGTGCACGACCGCCTGGTGCTGCCGGCGGCACTGTTTCGTGGCCTGACCGAGAAGCGGCTGCGCGATCGGCCCAGCACGCTCTATCACCTGTACCAGACCGAGTTCGGCATCACCGTGGTGCGCGCACACGAACGGCTGCGTGCCGTGGGCGCCGACCGCGCCGCCGCGCGCGTGCTGGGCGTGGCGCCCGGCCAGCCCGTGCTGCAGGTGCGCCGCGTCGCGCTGGGCCTGGGCGGGCAGCCGGTGGAGTGGCGCGTGAGCACCCTGGTGACCACACAGCACGACTACGTCAACCTGCTGACCCGACCGACGTGACCCA
>JANPMR010000462.1:0-2373 GCA_031427055.1 Rubrivivax sp. | reverse complement strand
GGCACCCGCGCCGACGACCTGCTGCGCCACGCGCTGGGCGAAGGCATGCGCACGCTGCGCCAGGACGGCATCGAGAAGGTGCTGGCCGGCGTGACCTCGATCGAGGAAGTGCGGGCCAACTCCTGAGCGGGCCCAGAGTGTCGAGCAAGGTTCCTGTTGCTGACGGCCGTCGGCCCGTTCCAGTTGCCCAGTGCAGGCAGATTCCGGACTTCCCAGCCAGACCGGCCACGTCGAAGCGTGGCTGCCAGAGTCGCGACTCACTCGCTATCCAGGTGCTACCATTGTGCTTACGGCGCAGCACGTGGAGTAGATCATGGAAGTCGCCATCCGCAAGATGGGGAACTCGCAAGGAGTGCTGATTCCGAAGCCTATCCTGACCCAGATTGGCCTGGATGGAACGGCTGACCTGCAGGTACGTAACGGCGTGATCGAGATTCGCGCCATCCGCCGCAATCCGCGCGAAGGCTGGGCCGATGACGCGCTTCGCCTGGCGAAGCAGGGCGGCGACGCGCTTGTCTGGCCCGAGGTCGCCAACGAGGGCGACGACGAGTTGGTCTGGTGATGAAGACGGGCGATATCTGGTTGGCTCAGATCGACCCGACCGTGGGCAGTGAAATCCAGAAGACCCGACCTTGTGTGGTGATCTCGCCCGACGATATGAATGCGCACTTGCGCACCGTCATCGTGGCGCCGATGACCACGGGCTCGCGACCGGCACGCTTTCGCATCGCACTCACATTTCAGGGCAAGCAAGGCCTGATCGTGCTGGACCAGATACGAACGCTTGACCGTGCGCGCTTGGTCAAGCGAATGGGTGCCCTCCGTCCGGTGACACTGGCCGCGACCTTGCAGACTTTGCAGGCCATGTTTGCGCCCTGATCCAACTGGCGCTCGGCGCGAGTGTGCAGATGCTGCTTTGTTCCATCAATTCCAGTGGTTCTAAATCTGCAGCGGGTCGTCCTGCGTCGGCGATTGTGTGGAGCTCTCCATAAAGGCCGCCAGCCGGTGCTGGTCAACCAAGCCCGAGCGACCGCCATCAGCGCGCTGCCGGCCTTCAGCAGCACCGGTCGCGGCAGCCGTGCAGGGCCTGAAGCCGACCGTCATCTTTTGCGATGGATGGCGAATCCGTATCAGACCTCGCCGCCGAACTTCTTGATGAGGTTGTCGATGTACTTCTCGACCAGGCCCTCGAATTCGCTGCTCACCACCGGCACGACGATCATCTTCATCAGCCCGGGCAACGGCACGTCGACGGTGCCGTTGACCTTGAACTCGACGGCCGTGCCCTTCTTGCCTTCAACGACCTTCCAGCTGCCGCTGACCTGCGCGTTGCCTTCGCCCTTCACCGGCGTCCAGATGACGCTGCCCTTCTTGCGATCGGACACGTACTTGCTGGCGTAGACGGTCTGGATGTTGACCTGCGCGGTGCCCACCTTCTTCATCTCCCAACGGTAGACGCCGCCGCCCAGGTCGGTGAGCTTGTCGACCTTTGGAAAGTGGCTGGCCGAGGTGGGCACGTCCGACACGAGGTCGAAGACCTCCTTGAACGATGCCTTGACGGTGAATTCGTAGCCGAGGTCGATGGCGACGGTGACGGTCATCTTCAGTCTCCTGGTGGTGGGTTCGGGTGGGGTCGCGATCAGGCTTCTGGCTCGCCGGCCCAGGGCAGCATCAGGGTCAGCAGCAGCAGCTTCTCGAACTCCGGCTCGAAGCGGTCGATGATGCGTTGTGGCTGCGCGCACAGGCTCTCGTCGGTGATCAGGCTGAACTGCACGAAGCCCCCGTAGCTGAGGATGCTCACGCCCACGCCCACATCGCCCGAGGCGGGCACCCAGAACATGGTCTGGCGCAGCGTCGAGCCACAGAACTTCAGGGGTACGGCGGGGCCGGGCACGTTGGTCATCACCGCGGTGGTCTTCTTGGCAAACAGGCCCAGGATCATGTCCTGCACCGGCTTGACGAAGAGCCCGGTGACCGAGAGGATGGCGAAGGCCAGCAGCGGCTGGTAACTGCCCTTGAGCTCTTCCATGCGTCGGCGCACGGCGTAAACGCGCTCGATCGGGTTGGCCACGCCGATCGGCAGCACCAGCGGCGCCAGGCCAAAGCGGTTGCCCAGCTCCCAGGCCTTCTCGATCGGCCGCAGGTTGACCGGCACCATGGCGCGGATCTCCTTGCCCTGCGGGTCGTCGCCCTGCTCGCGCAGGTACTCGCCAATGGCGCCGGCCACGCAGGCCAGCAGCACGTCATTCACCGTGCAAGAGAGGGCCTTGCCGATGGTCTTGACCTGCTCCAGCGACATCGGCTCGCCCCAGGCCACCACCTTGCGGCCCACCGGCTTGCCCTTGAGCAGGGTGGGCGAATCGTCGGCCATCA
>JANPMR010000461.1:0-6272 GCA_031427055.1 Rubrivivax sp. | reverse complement strand
TGACGCCAAAACTCCAGCTCTGGATCTCGATCTGTCCGACACCCTTTTCGTGGATGGACTCGCCCTTGATTTCCGCAAATTCCAATAGAAAGTCAGCTGCCATTTCAATTCTCCTAAGCTGCCCCTGAAACAGGGGCGGTTGTCGCTGCTGTGTCACCCTTGGCTTCGGGCGCCCCCTGATCAGCTTTCAGCGGGAATCGGAACAAAACCCAACGTGCTTAGCCTGCCTTTGCCGACGGCAGTTTGGAAACCAGCCGCAACGACACCGTCAGCCCTTCGAGCTGGTAGTGCGGTCGCAGGAAGAACTTGGAACTGTAGTAGCCCGGATTGGCCGGATCTTCTTCGACCACCACCTCAGCTGCCGCGAGCGGCAATTGGGCCTTCGTGGTCTCAGACGAGTTCTTGGGATCGCCGTCGACGTACTGAAGGATCCAGTCCTGCAGCCAACGCTGGACGTCGTCCTTTTCCTTGAACGAGCCGATCTTGTCGCGCACGATGCACTTCAGGTAATGCGCAAATCGGCAGGTGGCGAAGAGGTAAGGCAGGTTGGCGGCGAGCCGCGAATTGGCCGTGGCATCCGGGTCGTCGTACTCGGCTGGCTTGTGCAGCGATTGCGCACCGATGAATGCGGCGAAATCGCTGTTCTTGCGGTGGATGAGCGGCATGAAGCCGCTCTTGGCCAACTCGGCCTCGCGACGGTCTTCGATGGCGATCTCGGTCGGGCACTTCATGTCCACGCCGCCGTCGTCGGTGGGGAAAGAGTGCGTAGGCAGGTTCTCCACCGCGCCGCCGCTCTCGATGCCGCGGATGCGGCTGCACCAGCCGTATTCCTTGAACGAACGGTTGATGTTGGTGGCCATGGCGTAGGCCGCATTGGCCCAGGTGTACTTGCCGTGGTCAGCCGAGCCGGTGTCTTCCTCGAAGTTGAAGGCTTCGACCGGGTTGGTGCGCGCACCGTAGGGCAGACGGGCCAGAAAGCGTGGCATCGCCAAACCAAGGTACTTGGAGTCTTCGGATTCGCGCAACGAACGCCAGGCGGCGTACTCGGGTGTGCTGAAGATCTTGGTCAGGTCGCGCGGGTTGGCGAGTTCCTGCCAAGAGTCCATCTGCATCACGTTAGGCGACGCGCCGGTAATGAATGGGGCGTGTGCTGCCGCAGCCACCTTGGCCATCTCGGCCAACAACTCGACGTCGGGCGCGCTCTGATCGAAGTGGTAGTCGCCCACCAGGCAGCCGAAGGGCTCACCACCGAACTGGCCGAATTCTTCGGCGTAGGTCTTCTTGAAGATCGGGCTCTGATCCCAGTTGGTGCCCTTGTAGCGCTTGAGCGTCTTGCCAAGGTCGGCCTTGGAGATGTTCATGACGCGGATCTTCAGGCTCTCGTCGGTCTCGGTGTTGTTGACCATGTAGTGCAGGCCGCGCCAGGCCCCTTCGAGCTTCTGGAAATCTTCGTGGTGCATGATCAGATTGATCTGATCGGTGAGCTTCTTGTCGATCGCCGCAATCATGGCCTCGATCGACGCGACGACATCGCTGCCGATGAGTTGCGTTTGTGCCAGCGCTTGCTGCGCCAGCGTTTGCACCGCTTGCTCGACGGCGCTCTTGGCGTCATCGGACTTCGGCTTGAATTCTTTCTGCAGCAGCGACGCCAGGTCGCTGCCTTCCATTGCAACGCCGGCCAGCGCTTCAGAGGTTTGGGCTTGTGTCAGGGCCATGCTGTTTTTCTCCAACGATATTGTTTGAGGTGGCGGGCCGGTCAGGCACCGTCGGCGGGCTTGGCGTTAGCGGCCAGGGCACCAAGCAGGGCCGGGTCGTTCATGAGCTTGCCGATCAGTTCTTCGGCACCGCCCTTGCCATCCATGTAGGTGACCAGGTTGGTGAGTTGCTGACGTGCCTGCAGCAGCTTGTTGAGTGAATCAACCTTGGCGGCAACCGCGGCGGGCGAGAAGTCGTCCATGTTCTCAAACGTCAGGTCGACGCTCATGTTGCCCTCGCCGGTGAGCGCGTTGGGCACCTG
The DNA here is from genome assembly GCA_031427055.1 of Rubrivivax sp. GTDB lineage: Bacteria > Pseudomonadota > Gammaproteobacteria > Burkholderiales > Burkholderiaceae_C > Rubrivivax. Next base: position 4,255 of record JANPMR010000461.1, on the reverse strand, counting down.
GAAGGCAACGCGCGGCTTCATGGCTTTCATGCGCGAGTCGAAGTTGTCGACATCGACTTCGAGGTACTTTCGATCAGCCACCGGCGCCAGCGGCTCGGCGGGCTTTCCCGACAGGTCAGCCAGCACACCCATCACGAAGGGCAATTGCACCTTCTTCTGGGCGCCGTAGAGCTCGACGTCGTATTCGATCTGCACACGCGGTGCGCGGTTGCGGGCAATGAACTTCTGGCTGCTGCTCATGCAAGGCTCCTAGGGTCGGATTCTGGGGACGGGTTGTGACGGGCGTTCGGGCGAGTGCGAAGTATGCGGTTTTGCTGCACGGGTTGCGCTGCGTCAAGCGGAATTCGGGGTTTACACCGAGTCAGGGTCAATGCCGACGATGCGAGCCACATCGGGCATCAGCGTCGGCGCCAGCTCTTTCATGAGCTGCAGAAAGTTGTGGTTGACCAGCTGCTGCGCGCGGCGCAAAAACAGAGGCGCGGGGTTGGACGGTTCGGTGCGCTCGAGGAATTCGCAGACCATGTCGATGGCGCGCAGCGCTTCTTCGCGCGAGCGCACCGCGCCAGACAGACCGCGGCCGCCGCCGCCTTGGCCGCTGCCAGTGGCGTCGCCATCGCCGCCAGCGTCCTCGGCGCCGTCACCGTCGCTGGGCGAGACCTCACTCGGCATCAGCGAGGCCACGCCCTTGACGAAGGCCGTGAGGGGCGCGAAATCGGGGGTCTCCCATGAGCCGAAGCGATCATCGATGGTCGAGCGCAGTTCGGCAACCGCGTCGACGCAGGCCAGTGCGTGGGCGCGCAAGGTCGCGTCGCGCTCAGTCACGGCGGCAAACATGCGCGTGATCGAATCCTTGCCGGGGTCAGACTCTTCGCCTACCGTCGGCGACAGGCCGCAAGCGATCTCGACCTCGCGGCCCATCACCTGCCCAACCGCTCGATCGCGCACGACGGCGCAGGTGCGAAGATCGCCGATGAGACCCCCGCCACTGCTCAACACGGCCAGGGCGTTGGCGCGGGCGTAGGGATCGCCGTCGTCGGGGTCAGGCTGCGGATGGACGTGATCCCACAGCTGCGACAGCAGGCCCGTCACCAGCCGCAGGCCCGGCAACAAGGCCGCGTAGCCATGCAAGGCGAGCGAGCCGCGCAGCCAGTAGATGGCCACTCGCAGGTCACGTGATCGATCGAGCAAGGATTCGGCATGCTTTTGCACGCCGCGCCAATCGGGGGGCTCGCCGGGGCCAAACTGCGTCTCGGGCTTGCCGACAGAGGCCTGCGTCAGCTCAAGAAACCCGGCGTCGTATTCGAGGTCGGCACCGCAGGGCGCGGACTCGTCGTCCAAGGGTTGAAGCCATGCTGAAACAAGGGCATCGGCTTCGTCGAGGTCACTCATGAGCTTGGGTTTGGGCTGGCCGAACGGTCGATGAAGTGAACTGGCTTGAAACCCTGGTCACCCGGGGTCACGTGGACGGACAGTGTCGCAAGTTTGCTTGCGACTGAGAACCCCTCGCAAGCCCCTAAGTCGCACCGCCTGTCGCGGCACTTGTGTTGCATGTTGCCCTATCTTGCAAGTGCCCGCCTCCCACAAACAGGGGACCCACCCTCATAGCAACGGGTCGGGGCGGGCATTAACATCAACTCACAAAGCGCTCACAGAACGAGGCCGGGATGGGGATATTCGGACGTCGGGCCGCACTGCGTGCGGCTCAGTTGGCGATTGTCATGGCCTGTACAGGCGGCTCTGGATCTGCGATGGCGCAGCCCCCGAGCACGCCGCCTGTCGTGCCTCGCGCGACAGAGCTGGCGCCGCAGCGCGTGGTGCCCGATTCGACGGCCATCGTGCCGCAACGCAAGGAGCCCACACGCGAACTTGGCAAGCCCGATGACGACCTGCGCCTGGATGTCGTGTCGTACCGCGTCGACGACGACGCGCCACCAGCGGTGCGCGCTGCACTGGCCGGCCTCACCGCCCGCTTCACCGGCAAGCAGCGCGGCTTCGAGGACCTGAGCAACGCGGCCGCTGCGGTCACCGGCTTCATGCAGCGCGAACTGGGCTACTACCTGGGCTACGCCTACTTGCCAGAACAGTCACCGACCGACGGCGTGATTCGCATCGCCGTGCTCGAAGGCCGGCTCGACCGCGTGATCCTCAATTGGCGCGATGGCCTGCCGGTGGACCGCGAGGTCGTCGAGTCCTACCTTGCGCGCCTGGAGCCGGGCAGCGTGCTCAAGGTGCGCGACGTCGAGCGCGTGGTGTTTCTCGTCAACGACCTGCGCGGCATCACGGCACGCTTTGAGGTACGCGCAGGCAACATCGCGGGCACGGCTTCGCTGGTGGTCACCCCCAGCCCCGAGAAGGTACTGGCCGGCAAGGTCGAATTCGACCTCAACGGCTCCAAGCCGCTGGGCGAGTACCGCCTGTCGGGTCTGGTGCAGGTCAACAGCCCGTTCGGCCGCGGCGACGGCTTCACCGCCAACGCGCTGGCCTCGACGACGGGCGGCCTGGGTTTTGCGCTGCTGGGCTACACCACGCCGATCGGCAACGATGGCATCAAGGCGGGCAGCTCGGTCTCGGTCGTCAAGTACCAGCTCGACCGCGAGCTGTTTCCGCTGGACCTGCACGGCAGTGCCTTCACGGCCAACATCTATGGCCTGTACCCGTTTGTGCGCGCCCGCAACCTCAACCTGTTTGCGGTGGCCTCGGCCGACACCAAGCAGTACGAAGACCGCAACCTCAACGGCGGCGTGAAGCGATCAGTGCAGACGGTGACACTGGGCACCACGGGCGACTTCCGCGACGACTGGTTCGGCGGCGGCGTCAACACCTATGAGGCCAGCGTGGTGTCGGGCCAGGTCAAGTACATCGAAGGCGCCAGCGCGGGTCTGGATGACGACACCAAGTTCACCAAGCTCACCTATGGCTACACGCGCCTGCAAGACCTCATCACCGGCCGCGCGCTGGTGTACTTTGCGCTGCGCGGCCAGTACGCCGCCAACAACCTGGACAACACCGAGCAGTTCCGGCTGGGTGGCCCCGACAGCGTGCGCGCCTTCCCGGCCGGCGAAGGCACGGGCGACCTCGGTTTGGTGACCAACCTCGAACTGCGCTTCCTGCCGCCCGAAGACTGGATCGGCCGCATCGCGCGCGAGATCGTGGCCAGCGTCTTCATCGACGGCGGCTACGTGCAGTACCGCTACCGCCCACGTATCACGCAGCAACCCAACGCGAGCAAGAACACCGCGCTGTTCAGCGGCGCCGGCATCGGTCTGGCGTGGGTGCGCCCCAATGAGTATTCGCTGCGCATGAGCGTGGCCAAGCCGATCAGCGGCACGTCTCGCGGTGGCGACACCAACAAGAGCGTGCGGCTGAACCTGCAAGCCGCCATGCTGTTCAACTGACCGGCGCGCCCGAAAAGGTCCACGAGATGAATCCGTCCGCACCCGTCACCGTCCGTCGCACCCACTCCGCCGTGTCGCCCGTGTCACGTCACCGCCGCCTGGCCACCGCGCTGCGGCCGGTCAGCCTGGCCGCCTGCCTGATAGGTGCCGCACCGTCGTCCTTCGGCCTGCCACAGGGCGCCGTGCCCACCTTTGGCCAGACCACCGTCAAGCAGGCCACGCCGGGCCAGATGGAGATCCTGCAGTCGACGCCAAAGGCGGGCCTGGACTGGACCAGCTTCTCGATCGCTGCCGGCGAACGCGTCAATGTGGTGCAGCCGGGGCGAGACTCGGTGCTACTCAACCGCGTGCTGGGCGACAACCCCTCGCTCATCTACGGCAATCTCAGCAGCAATGGCGGCGTCTGGCTGATCAACCCGCGCGGCATCGTCTTTGGCGCCAACTCGCGCGTCGATGTCGGCAGCCTGGTCGCCAGCACGCTGTCGATCACGCAGGAAGACCTGTTCTCCGGCCGCCTGCAACTGGGCCGCGGCGCGGGTGAGGCAGGCGAACTGCGCGCCGAAGGCAGCATCACCGCCACCGACGGCACCGTGGCGCTGGTGGCGCCGCGCATGACACAGGCCGGCCGCATCGAAGCCCGCCGCGTCGGCCTGGCAGCTGCCGGCGAAGTGCAGCTTGATCTGGACGGCGACGGCCTCGTCGTCTTCAACGCCCGCAGCGCCGGCCTGGAGACACGGCTGTCGCAGCTGGGCAACGTGCTGGCCAACGGCGGCAGCGTGCAGCTCAGCGCCGCAGCGCGTGCCGGTCTGGCCGACACGGTGCTCAACCTTGAAGGCGTGGTGCAGGCGCGCTCCATCGGC
>JANPMR010000460.1:0-8340 GCA_031427055.1 Rubrivivax sp. | reverse complement strand
CAGCCGCCGGTCTTCGGCGTAGAACAGAAACAGCAGCCGGTACAGCAGCACCAGCGCCGCCTCGCGCACTTCGTCCAGGTAGGCCGCGGTGTAGCGCTGGCGCGTGAACTGGCCGTAACCGATCTTCTCTTTCACCGCGTGCAGGTCGCCCGCCGCCAGCGCCTGGGCCAGCGCCGGGAAAATGTCGTCGAACACCCGCGCGCCCAGGTCTTGCGAGACCTTCTCTTCGTAGGCCCGCGCCTCGTTGAGCGCATAGGCGTGGAAGCTGCGGCCGGCGTTGTCCCAGCTCTGGGTCAGGAAGGCGGCGCGGTTGAAGAGCAGGAAGAACAGCTTGAGCCCGTGTTCGGACGTGTAGCCGTCGAGATCAGGCTGCACGCCGGGCACGCCCAGCAGCGCCGCCAGGTCGAGCTCGAAGAACTCCTCGGCGCGCGAGCGTGCGTCCTGCCAGTACAGGCGCCAGGTGCCGCCGTTGCAGAGCAGACCCCACTTCACGGCGCGCTCGCTCATGACCTCGGCGCGGCTCAGGTAGCGCAGCATCTGCGACGACGGTGCGCCGGGGTCGTGCGCGTCGCTGCTGTCACCACGGTCCAGCGGGCGCAGCCAGCGTTTGGCTTCCAGGATGGCCAGGCCGTGGCGGTAGCGGCGGTCGTCCTTGCCCTCGGCCACGGCGTGCGCGTAGGCGGCCGCATCGGCAAAGAGCAGCATGTCGGGCACGTCTTCGCGGCGCTTGCCGCTCAGGTTGACCTGCGGCAGGTAGTCGCTGCCCCAGCCCAATTCGGCCAGCACGGGCTCGATCAGCAACTGCTCGGTCTGCGCCTCGTTCAGCGTGGAGGACGCGTCAAGGCCCTGGCAGACCCCCCGCAAGCGCGACACGAAGGCCTGCAGCGCGGCATCGTCGAGCGCGGCGTAAGGCGGCGTGTCGCGGATGCCGTGCAGCAGGAAGTCCTGGGTGAAGAGTTGTCCCTGCATGTCGCGGCCGTTCCTCGGGTTGGCGGCAGTTTAAGGCGCCGTCGCGGCCGGTTTGCCCAACGCCAAACTCTGCAGCAATCGCGGGCTAACTCGCAGCCCCGGCGCCCGGGGCGGCGACTACCATCGTCCGGGATTGCGGCAAGAAGGGGCCCCCATGCACGAGTGGCTGCACAAGATCGACCAGCACTTTCCGGTGCGCTACACGGTGTGGCTGGCCAGCGGTATCGGGTTGCTGCTCTCCAGCTTCACCTGGGTTGCCTTCGGCGTGGGCGCGCCCGTGGCGCTGCTGTGCCTTTTCTTGGTCATCCTGGGCTGGCGCGACACCCACCAGCGCCGCCACTCGGTGCTGCGCAATTACCCGGTGATCGGGCACTTCCGCTTTCTGGCCGAGTTCGTGCGCATCGAGATCCGGCAGTACTTCATCGAGAGCGACAGCGAGGCCACGCCCTTCTCACGCATGCAGCGCTCGCTGATCTACCAGCGCGCCAAGGGTGCATCCGACAAGCGGCCCTTCGGCACCCAGCTTGATGTGCAGGCCAGCGGCTACGAGTGGATCAATCACTCGATCGCGCCCACCACCCTGGCCAGCCACGATTTCCGCATCCTCATCGGCGGCGGTGGCACGTCCTGCACCCAGCCCTACAGCGCCAGCGTGTTCAACATCTCGGCGATGAGCTTTGGCGCGCTCAGCGCCAACGCCATCCTGGCGCTCAACGGCGGCGCCAAGAAGGGCGGCTTCGCGCACGACACCGGCGAGGGCTCGATCAGCGTCCACCACCGCGTGCACGGCGGCGACCTGATCTGGGAGATCGGCAGCGGCTACTTCGGCTGCCGCAACGCCGACGGCAGTTTCAACGAGGCGCGTTTCGTCGCCAACGCCACCGACCCGCAGGTCAAGATGATCGAGCTCAAGCTCAGCCAGGGCGCCAAGCCGGGCCATGGCGGCGTCTTGCCGGGCCCCAAGGTAACGGCCGAGATCGCCGCCGCACGCGGCGTGGCGGTGGGCATCGACTGCATCAGCCCGGCCAGCCACGGCGCGTTCAAGACGCCACGCGAGATGATGCAGTTCATCGAACGGCTGCGCCAGTTGAGCGGCGGCAAGCCCACCGGCTTCAAGCTCTGCATCGGCCACCCCTGGGAGTGGTTTGCGATCTGCAAGGCGATGCTCGACACCGGCATCCTGCCCGACTTCATCGTCGTCGACGGTGCCGAGGGCGGCACCGGCGCGGCGCCGCTCGAATTTACCGACCACGTCGGCGCGCCGCTGCAAGAGGGCCTGCTGCTGGTGCACAACACGCTCATGGGCCTGAACCTGCGCTCGCGCATCCGCATCGGCTGCGCCGGCAAGGTGGTGAGCGCCTTCGACATCGTGCGTGCACGCGCGCTGGGCGCCGACTGGTGCAATGCGGCGCGCGGCTTCATGTTCGCCCTGGGCTGCCTGCAGGCGCAGACCTGTCACACCGGCCACTGCCCCACCGGCGTGACCACGCAGGACCCGGTGCGCCAGCGCGCCCTGGTGGTGCCCGACAAGATGGAGCGTGTCTGGCGCTTCCACGAGAACACGCTGCACGCGCTGAAAGAGCTGGTGCAGGCCGCCGGGCTGGACCACCCCGACCAGATCACGGCCTGGCACATCGTGCGCCGCGTGGCCGACGCCGACGTGCGGCTGCTGGCCAACCAGGTGGCGTTCATCAAGCCGGGCGCGTTGATCGAGGCCATGGCCGGGCGCGGCGAGTGGCCGCACAACGTCTACAAGCTGTATTGGCCGCTGGCCCGCAGCGACAGCTTCAAGGCCGCCACAGAACAGCTGGCAGCTTGAACCTCAGGCCGATGGGGCGCTTTGGTTCCGGCCGGCCCTGCAGGCCTTCACATCGCAGGCGATGTGAGCCTACGCCGAAGCGCCCGGTGGGGCGCTTTCCATAAAGCTGGGCCGGGCGGCGAGCTTGTCGTAGAGCTTGCCCAGGTTGGCGTACTCGCTGCGCCAGTCGATGTGGCTGAAGCGGAAGTCGAGGTAGCCCAAAGCGCAGCCCACGGCCACGTCGGCCAGCGTGAAGTGGTTGCCGGCGCAGAACGGCTGCTCGCCCAGGCCCTGGCTCATGGCCTTGACGGCGGTGTGCACGGCGAGCATCTGGCGATCGATCCAGGCGGCGCTGCGCTGGGCATCGGTGCGCCCACCCCAGGTGGCTTCCATGCGGGCGGCCACGGCGGCGTCCAGCACACCATCGGCCAAGGCCTCCCAGGTGCGCACAGCCGTGCGATCACGGCCTGAGGGCGGAATCAGCTTGCCCACGGGCGACAGCGTGTCCAGGTATTCGACGATGACACGCGAGTCAAACACCGCCTCGCCGCCTTCCATCACCAGGCAGGGCACCTTGCTCAGCGGGTTGACCTTGCGCACCTCGTCGCCGTTCCACGGGTCTTGCAAGACGAGCTGGAAGTCGAGCTTTTTCTCGGCCATCACAACGCGTACCTTGCGCACGTAGGGGCTGGTGAGTGAACCGATCAATTTCATCTTGACTGCTTCGCTTCGCGCGCTTGTGTCTGAAGTGACGTGCCTGGAGCGACGTGCCCAGAAAGACATCCCCGGCGTGTCCCGGGGGTCTGAAGGATTCTAGCCAGCGGGCCGCGCGCACCGAATATTGACGCGCCGCAATGGCGGCACAAGGGCCTCAAGCAGGCCGCTTGTCATGCCGATGTAACGAAGGCACACTAGGTTCGACGGCTCCCGCCAGACCCCTTCTCCCGCCTCTCTCCCCACCCCCCAACAGACTCCCCCCCCCAGGCCGGCGGCGTGGCCGTCGGCCCTTGTTCCACCCCTCGCAAAGGAGGTTCTGATGAACTTGACGATCAGCGGCCATCACCTGGAAGTCACCCCGGCGCTACGAGAGTACGTGCTCACAAAGCTGGATCGCGTGACCCGGCATTTTGATCAAGTAGTCGACGTCACCGTGCTGCTGACCGTGGAGAAGATGAAGGAGAAGGAGCGACGGCAGAAGGCAGAGGTCACCTTGCACGTGAAGGGCCGCGACATCTTTGTCGAGCAGTCGCACGAGGATCTCTACGCCGCGATCGACCAGCTCATGGACAAGCTCGACCGCCAGGTGGTGCGCCACAAAGACCGCCTGCAAGACCATCACCACGAGTCGCCCAAGCGGCTGGCGGCCGGCGCGTCCTGACCCCGACGCCGCACGCGGGCTCAAGCAACGGCTCCCCACGGGGCCGTTTTGCATGGTGCCCAGACCCACAGGCCGCCATGGCCCATGCGAGGCGCGGTGTTGCTGCAGCGCCGCAAATGTCGCGCTACCCACCTGATCGGGGGTCGCTACCCGGTGCGGCTGCGGCAAAGCGGTTGCTATGATGACCGGCTCTAACAACCCCTTCGATTGCGGCACCGTGCACCCGGCACGGCCGCGATGGAGCCGCCCCGATGAACCGTCTCGCCGCCATCCTGCCCGCCAGCAACGTGCTGGTGAACGTGGAGGCGACCAGCAAGAAGCGCGTCTTCGAGCAGGCCGGCTTGCTGTTCGAGAACCAGCACGCCATCGCCCGCGGCACCGTCACCGACAACCTGTTCGCGCGCGAGAGGCTCGGGTCCACCGGCCTGGGGCACGCGGTGGCCATTCCACACGGCCGCATCAAGGGCCTGAAGAATCCCTTGGCCGCCGTCGTCCGCGTGTTGCAGCCGATCCCCTTCGACGCCCCGGACGACGAGCCGGTCTCGCTGCTGATTTTTCTGCTCGTGCCCGAGGCGGCCACCCAGCGCCACCTCGAAATCCTGTCGGAAATCGCCGAGATGTTGTCCGACCGCGACCTGCGCGACCGGCTCAAAGCCGAGCCCGACGCCGCCGGCGTGCACAAGCTGATCTCCGACTGGCAGCCGCTGAAATCCGTTGCCTAGGCTGGGCTTGAGGGCCCCATGAAGCCGACATCGATAAGCGCCGAGGCGCTGTTCGAGGCGCACCGCGAGGCGCTGCGCTGGGAGTGGATTGCCGGCCACGCCCACCCCGAGCGCCGGTTCGACGACGCCGCCGTGCGCGAGGCGCGCTCAGCCGCCGACCTGGTGGGCTACCTCAACTACATCCACCCCTACCGCGTGCAGATCGTCGGCCGGCGCGAGGTGGCGTATCTCACGGCCTCGGCACCCGAGGACCAGGAGCGCCGCATCTCGCGCATCGTGGCGCTGGAGCCACCGGTGCTGATCGTCGCCGATGAGCAGGCGCCGCCAGAGCGCCTGGTGGCGATGTGCGAGCGCGCCGAGATCCCGCTCTTCGTCACCAGCGCCTCGGCCGGCCATGTCATCGACGTCGTGCGCGGCTACCTGGGCCAGCACTTCGCCGAGCGCTCCACGCGCCACGGCGTGTTCATGGACATCCTGGGCCTGGGCGTGCTGCTCACCGGCGAATCCGGCCTGGGCAAGAGCGAGCTCGGCCTGGAGCTCATCAGCCGCGGCCACGGCCTGGTGGCCGACGACGCAGTGGACATCTACCGCACCAGCCAGACGGCGCTCGAAGGCCGCTGCCCGGCGCTGCTGCAGAACCTGCTCGAAGTGCGTGGCATCGGCCTGCTCGACATCAAGGCCATCTTTGGCGAGACCGCGGTGCGTCGCAAGATGCGCGTCAACCTCATCGTCCACCTCGTGCGCAAGGAGACGATGGAACGCGAGTTCGAGCGCCTGCCCTACGAGCCGCTGAATGAGGAAATCCTGGGCCTGCCCGTGCGCAAGGTGGTGATCGCCGTCGACGCCGGACGCAACCTGGCCGTGCTGGTGGAGGCCGCGGTGCGCAACACCGTGCTGCAGCTGCGCGGCATCGACACCTACCAAGAGTTCATCAAGCGCCACCAGGCTGCGATGGGCCAGCCCGAGAACGACTGATTTCCGCGCAGCTATTTGCCGCGGTGCTCGCAGTCAGTCTTCTTGCAGCGCGCGTACAGCGCCAGCGAGTGCTCTTGCAGCTCGAAGCCGCGGGCGATGGTGACGGCGCGCTGGCGCTGTTCGATCTCGGGGTCGAAGAACTCTTCGACCCGGCCGCAGTCCAGACACACCAGGTGGTCGTGGTGATCGCCCTGGTTGAGCTCGAACACCGCCTTGCCGCTTTCGAAATTGCTGCGCGACAGCAACCCGGCCTGCTCAAACTGCAGCAGCACGCGGTACACCGTGGCCAGGCCGACATCGGCCCCTTCGAGCAGCAGCGCCTTGTAGACGTCTTCGGCGCTCATGTGGCGCCGCGTCGTGCGCTGAAAGACTTCCAGCACCTTGATGCGCGGCAGCGTGGCCTTCAGGCCGCTGCTCTTCAGTTCATCGGCGTGCTTCACTCGCCTCTCCTGGCCGGGGCCGCGGGCGTGTGCCCGCTAGAATCCGCCGATCATAGCCAGCCGGGCGCGTGCGCACCGGACCCGGCCTTCGGCGCAGCACCCGACTGCGCCTGACCTGCCCACCCGCGTTGCCGACCATGCGCCGATCCCACCTCGTCATCTGTACCCTGGCCGCGGGCAGCCTGCTCGCCGGCTGCGAATCGCTGCAACGCACCGACAGCCTGCTCGGCTTCATCACGCCCTACCGCATCGACATCGTGCAGGGCAACGCCATCACCAAGGAGCAGGCGGCGCTGGTCAAACCCGGGCAATCGCGGCTGCAGGTGCGCGACGTGCTGGGCACGCCGCTGATCGCCGACCCCTTCCACGCCAACCGCTGGGACTACATCTTCACGCTGCGCCGGCCCGGCACCTCGGCCCAGCGGCGCAGCGTCGTGGTGCTGTTCGATGGCGACCTCGTGAAGTCCATCGAAGCGCCCGACCTGCCGTCCGAGCGCGACTTCGTGGCCTCGATCAGCCGCCACAACGACCGCAAGGCGCCCCGGCTCGAGCTCACCGAAGACGAGCGCAAGGCGCTGCCGCTGCCGGCGCGGCGCGAGGCCCCGGCGGCCGAGCCCATCGGCCCCATCCGCGACTACCCGCCGCTCGAGAAGTCGTGACCCGCATCGCCATCGCTGGCGCCTCCGGCCGCATGGGCCGCATGCTGGTCGAGGCCGTGCTGGCGAGTGGCGACTGCAGCCTCGCCGGTGCCCTGGATGTCGCCGGCAGCCCGGCGCTGGGCCAGGACGCCGGTGCCTTTCTGGGCCGCGCGACCGGCGTGCTCATCACGGGCGACCTGCATGCCGGCCTGGCCGGCGCCGAGGTGCTGATCGACTTCACGCGGCCCGAGGGCACGCTGGCCCACCTGGCCGTGTGCCGCGAGTTCGGTGTGCGCGCTGTCATTGGCACCACCGGCTTCACGCCGGCACAGAAGGCCGAGATCGACGCCCATGCGCAGCATCTGGCCCTGGTGATGGCGCCCAACATGAGCGTGGGCGTCAACGTCATGCTGCGCCTGCTGGACCAGGCCGCGCGCGCCTTGGGTGACGGCTACGACATCGAGGTTTGCGAGACGCACCACCGGCACAAGGTCGACGCGCCAAGCGGCACCGCGCTGGCCATGGGCGAGGTGCTGGCGCGCGCGCGCGGCGTCGACCTGGCCACGCAGGGCGTGTTCACGCGCCACGGCCACACCGGCGAGCGCCCGGCCGGCGCCATTGGCTTCGCCGCGCTGCGCGGCGGCGACATCGTGGGCGAGCACACGGTGATGTTTGCCGGCACCGGCGAGCGCATCGAAATCACCCACAAGAGCAGCAGCCGGGCCAACTATGCCGAAGGCAGCCTGCGCGCGGCGCGCTTTGTCGCCGGCCTGGCCAAGGGCCAGCCCGGGCTGTACGGCATGGGCGACGTCCTCGGTCTGGACTGACACCAGGACTGACAAGTGCAGGGCCTCGAACACTTCTGGACCCAGACCGATGCCATCGGCCGCAGCGTCGCGCTGCTGCTGCTGGCGATGTCGGTCGCGGCCTGGGTGCTGGTGCTGTGGAAGGGCTGGGTGCTGCGCCGCGCCAGCGCCGATATCGCGCGTGCCGTGCCGGCCTTCTGGGACGCCGCCGAGCTGGCGGATGGCCGCGCGCGCGTGCAGGCCATGGATCGCGAGCAGGTGCTGCTGCCCTTGCTCGACGCCGCCACCGCCGCGCCGCTGGCTGGCACGCTCGAGGCCGGCGGGCAGCTCGAGTCGCAACTCACGCGCCGCCTGCGCGACGCCCTGCACCGCGGCCTGGCGCACCTGCAGTTCGGGCAGGTGGTGCTGGCGTCCATCGGCAGCACGGCGCCCTTCGTGGGCCTGTTCGGCACCGTCTGGGGCATCTACCACGCGCTCATCGGCATCGGCGCGGCCGGCAGCCTGAGCATCGACAAGGTCTCGGGGCCGATCGGCGAGGCGCTCATCATGACCGCCGCCGGCATCGCCGTGGCCGTGCCCGCGGTGCTGGCCTACAACATCTTCGGCAAGTGGGT
>JANPMR010000459.1:0-5464 GCA_031427055.1 Rubrivivax sp. | reverse complement strand
GCGTGCAGCGGCGTGAGCAGTGTAAAATTTTGATTGCGCTCTTGCTGATCCTCACCTACCCCACCTTCCTGATCCCGTTTTGCACCTGGCTGCTGATGGGCTACTTTCGCTCCATCCCTTTCGAGCTTGAAGAGTGCGCGCTGATCGACGGCGCCACGCGCTGGCAGATCCTCGTCAAGATCGTGCTGCCACTGGCCGTGCCGGGCCTCATCTCGGCCGGCATCTTTGCCTTCACGCTGAGCTGGAACGAGTTCATCTATGCGCTGACCTTCATCTCGTCCAGCGAGAACAAGACGGTGCCGGTGGGCGTGGTGACCGAGCTCGTCGAGGGCGACGTCTACCACTGGGGCCCGCTGATGGCCGGCGCGCTGCTGGGCTCGCTGCCGGTGGCCTTCATCTACTCGTTCTTCGTCGAGTACTACGTCTCGGGGCTCACCGGGTCGGTGAAGGAATAGCCAGCGGTGTGAGTGGCCAACTCAGCGGCCGTCCAGCGGATAGGCCGGGTCGTTGTAGCCCGGCGTGGCTGGATGGCCGGGCGACACCAGCGCATCGACCACGGCCTCGTCATCGGCGTCGATCGTGACGCTCAAAGCCCCGAAGTAATCCTGCCACTGCGCCAGCGTGCGCGGGCCGGCGATGACAGCGCTGACGGCGCGATGCTTCAGCACCCAGGCAGTGGCAAAGTGGCTCAACGCCACGCCCTTGGCGTCGCAATGCGCCTTGAGCGCCTGCGCGACCTGCAGCGACGGCTGCTGAAATTCGGTCTGCATCATGCGCGTGTCGCCTCGCCCGGCGCGTGTGCCTTCGGGCGGGGCGGCGCCGGGCGTGTACTTGCCCGACAGCACGCCGCGCGCGATCGGGCTGTAGGGCACCACGCCCAGGCCGTGATGGCGGCAGGCCGGCAGGATCTCGACCTCGGGCTGTCGGTTGAGCAGGTTGTAGTAGGGCTGGCACACCACCGGCCCCGGCATGCCGATGCTGCGCGCCAGGTGGACCGCCTCACTGATGCGCCAGCCGCGAAAGTTGGACAGACCCCAGTAGCGGATCTTGCCGTCGCGCAAGAGCGCGTCGATGGCGCGCAGCGGCTCCTCGAGATCCATGCCGTTGAAGTCGCGGTGCAGGTAGGAGATGTCGATGTGCTCGGTGCCCAGCCGCTGCAGGCTGGCCTCGCAGGCGCGCAGCGCCCAGGTGCGCGAATAGCGCCACTCATTGGGCTGCTGCGACATGCGGTTGCCCAGCTTGGTGGCCAACACCCAGTCGTGGCGCTGGTTCTTGATGAGCGCACCGACCATGGCCTCGGACGCACCCGTGGTGTAGACGTCGGCGGTGTCGATGAAGTTGACGCCACCGTCGCGCGCGTGCAGGGCGATGCGCCGCGCTTCGTCGATGTCGGTCTGGTCGCCAAACATCATCGCGCCCAGGCACAGCTCGGACACTTGCAGCGGGCTCTTGCCCAGGGGTCGGTAGTTCATATCGTTTGTTCCTTCAGGGATACGGCAGCAGCCCGCTTGCGGCCCAATGCCCGCGCCGCGGTGCCCGGTGCCTTCAGTCGCGCTGCCGGCTGGGCCAGCGAGGGCAGCTTGCGCCGCGACGCCAGCACCTGCTCGATGTCGTCCTGCGCGCTGGCGATCAGCGCCAGACAGGCGCGCTCGGCCTTGGCCGGGTTGCGCGCGATCACGGCATCGAGCACGGCGCGGTGCAGTGGCAACGAGTCGGCTGGCCCGTTGGGGCGCGAGGTGCTGATCTCGAAGCTGGTGCGCAGCAGCGCGCCCAGCGCCTTGCTCATCTGCACCAGCATGCGGTTGTGGCAGGCGCGCAGCAGGCCCTGGTGAAAGCGCAGGTCGTGCGTGACGTAGTCGCCGCCCTCTTCGATGGCCGCCTTCATGCCGGCGTAGGCGCTCTCGATCTCGGCGATGTCCTGCGCCGTGGCACGCTCGGCGGCCAGGCGTGCGCCGGCGGGCTCGACCACGCGGCGCAGCTCTTGCAAGTCGCGCAAGAACTCGCGCGTCAAGCCCATGCGCGACTTCCAGGCCACCACGTCGGGGTCGAACCAGTTCCAGCTGTCTTCGGGCAGCACGCGCGTGCCCAGCTTGGGGCCGGTGACGAGCAGGCCCTTGGCGACGAGCGACTTCACGGCCTCGCGCACCACCGTGCGGCTGACGCCGAATTCCTCGCCCAGCAGTGGCTCAGGCGGGATCGACGCACCCGCCGGGTAGCGGCCACCCACGATGGCCTGGCCCAGCAGCTCCAGCGTGTGGCCGAGGATGTTTTTGATCATCCCCGGACGAAGAGCGTGACCAGCGGCTCGTCACCCAACTGCCGGCTCCAATGGCCGTGCACGGTGGCATCAAAGGTGGCGCCGGCCGGCAGCAGGTCGGCCGAGTAGAAGTGTTCACCCGGCCCGAAGACGCGCGGCACGCCGCCCTGCAGGCCGATCTCCATCTGCCCGCCCAGAATGAACACCCACTGCGGGTTCTCGGTGCAATGAAAGTCACTGCGAAAACCCACCGGGCTCATGCGCAACTGGTAGCCGCCGCTGGGCGCCAGCGGTGTCAGCCGGGCCTGCGGCTTGCCTTCGGTCAGCGGCAAGACTTCGTCGCGAAAGCGGGCATAGCCGTCGTCCGCCGTATACAAAACGACCTTGGTGAATTGCATCAGGTGTTCCATGTCGGGCGCTCCATCACAGCGTGGCCGTGACGCCACCGTCGACGTACAGGATGTGGCCGTTGATAATGCGCGCCGCGTCGCTGGCCAGGAACACTGCCACCGGCGCCAGCTCATCCACCTGGCCCCAGCGGCGCGCGGGCGTGCGATTGATGAGCCAGGCATTGAACGTTTCATCCGCCACCAGGCCGGCGGTGAGCTCGGTCTGGAAGTAGCCCGGGCCAATGCCGTTGACGCGGATGCCGTGCGGCGCCAGGTCGATGGCCATGCCCTTGGTCAGCATCTTGAGCGCGCCCTTGCTCGCAGCGTAGGCGGCGGTGCCGGGCCGGCCCACCTCGCTCATCACCGAGCAGATGTTGATGATGTTGCCGCGGCCGCGCGCCACCATGCGCCGCGCCACCGCCTGGCCGACGATGAAGGCGCTGTCGACGTTGGTGCGCAAGACCGCCTGCCAGTCGGCGATCGGCATTTCGTGGAAGGCGCCACGGCGCGTGATGCCGGCGTTGTTGATGAGGATGTCGAGCGCGCCGTGCTCGGCCTCGATCTCGGCCACGGCGGCCTCGGCCGCGACGGCGTCGCAGACGTCGAAGGCACGCGATTCGACCGCCAGCCCTTCGGCCTGCAACGCCGCCAGCGCGGCTGCGAGGCGTGCGGTGTCGCGGCCATTGAGCACCACCCGCGCGCCGGCCTGGGCCAGCCCGCGCGCCAGCGCGTAGCCGATGCCGGTGGACGAACCGGTGACGAGCGCCAGTTGGCCGTCCAACCTGAAGGTGTGGGCGTCAATCATGCCGGGCTCGCTGTCAGACGGCGATGCACCTCGCCCACGATCTGCTCGGGCGGACGGCCGATGTCGGCCACGAGCGCGTGCTCGTCGGCCGCGGGCAGCTCCAGCGCGGCCAACTGGCTGGGCAGCAGCGTTGCCGGCATGTAGTGGCCGCTGCGGCCGTGCAGGCGCTCGGCCAGGCAGGCGCCGTCGCCATGCAGGTGCACCAGGCGCAAGTCTGGCGCCACGGCACGCAGGCGGTCGCGGTAGCGGCGCCGCAGCGCCGAGCAGGTGAGCACGGCGCCGGTGTTGTCGGCCGCCGTGAGTTGCTCGGCGACGGCATCGAGCCACTCGGCGCGGTCGTCGTCGGTCAGCGGCGTGCCAGCCGCCATCAAGGCCACGTTGCGCGGCGGATGCAGGTCGTCGCCTTCGACGAAACGCAGCCCCAGCGCATCGGCCAGCAGGCGGCCGATGGTGCTCTTGCCGCTGCCACAGACGCCCATGACGACAACGCGCAGCGGGCGCGGGCCGGTGGGCAATGCGGCAGCAGGCGACGAACTCAAACCTGGCACTCCGGCACCGGCGACAGCAGCGGCTGCCCGGCAAAGTGCGCCGCCAGGTTGGCCGCCGCCAGATCTGCCATGGCCTGGCGCGTCGCAAAGGTGGCACTGCCGATGTGCGGCGAGAGCACGACCTTGGGCAGCGCCAGCAGGCGGTCTGGCACGCGCGGTTCGTTCTCGAAGACATCAAGGCCGGCGCCGGCGATGACGCCGCGCTCGAGCGCGTCGATCAGCGCGGTTTCATCCACCACCGAGCCGCGCGCCACGTTGACCAGGAAGCCCTTCGGGCCCAGCGCCTGCAGCACCTCGGCATTGATGAGGTGGCGCGTGCCCGCGCCACCGGGCGTGATGACGACCAGGAAGTCGCTGTGCGCCGCCAGCGCCACGACACTGTCGTGATACGCATACGGCACGCCGGGCCGCGCCTGGCGCGAGTGATAGGCCACGCTCATGCCGAAGGCCAGGGCCCGCGTGGCGATGGCCTGGCCGATGCGGCCCATGCCCACCAGGCCCAGGCGCGCGCCGCTCATCTTGCGCGCCAGCGGCATTGCGCCCTGCGGCCACAGGCCGGCGCGCACATAGCGGTCGGCGGCGGGCAGTTGGCGTGCGGCGCTGAGCATCAGGCCGATGGCGAGATCGGCGACATCGTCGTTCAGCACATTGGGCGTGTGCGTGACGCGCACGCCGCGCTTCACCGCCGCGGCAGCGTCGACGCCGTCGTAGCCCACGCCCATCACCGAGATGATCTCGAGCGCCGGCAGCTGCGCGATGAGCGCCGCACTGACCTGCGACTCGCCACTGGCGGCAATGCCACGGATTTGCGACGCGACCGCCGCCAGCGCGGCCGGATCGGTGTCGTGCAGGCGGTCGTGCACGGTGTAGGCGCCCAATTGCGTGGCGTACAGCGGGGCAAGTTTCGAGACGGCCAGCAGATGGATGTCGGACACGGCGGGGGCACTCCTAGGGCTTCTACGGCTGCGGGTTCAATCGTCATACCATAGTATCCGCGCGTGGCCCTGGCCACACCCGGGAAAGCCAGCATGCCCCCGCGGCAACGCCCACCTTCAGAGCCCACACGATGACCGACAAACCCCGCAAGAAGCCCGGCGAGCTGCGCAGCCAGCAGTGGTTTGGCCGCCAAGACCGCGACGGCTTTGCCTACCGCAGCTGGGTCAAGGGCAAGGGCGTGCCACACGACCAGTTCGACGGCCGCCCGGTGATCGGCATCTGCAACACCTTCAGCGAACTCACGCCCTGCAACAGCCACTTCCGCACGCTGGCCGAGCAGGTAAAGATCGGCGTGTACGAGGCCGGCGGCTTTCCGCTCGAGTTTCCGGTCATGTCGCTGGGCGAGACGCTGCTGCGCCCCACGGCGATGCTGTACCGCAACCTGGCCAGCATGGACGTCGAAGAAAGCATCCGCGGCAACCCGATCGACGGCGTGGTGCTGCTCATGGGCTGCGACAAGACCACGCCC
>JANPMR010000458.1:0-15043 GCA_031427055.1 Rubrivivax sp. | reverse complement strand
AACGCATTCACGCGAAAGCGCGCCAGCCCTTGGATCTCGAACGAGAAGTCGCACTCCAAGGTGTCCTCGTAGTGCTTGCGCTGGGCGTCGTTCATGATGTCGTACACCATGGCGTGGACCATCTTGTGGTCCAGCGCTTCGACGTTGATGCGCCGCACGTCGCCGTGCACGCGGATCATCGGCGGCAGGCCGGCAGAGAGATGAAGGTCAGAGGCCTTGTTCTTGACAGAAAAGGCCAACAGCTGGGTGATGTCCATGGGCGGTGTTCGAGAGGCCCGTCGAGGGCCACTGGGGACGCTAAGCTCAGGCCCATTATGGAGACCATCGCCGTCGCGCTGCAACAAGTGAAGCAGCGCATTGCCCGCGCTGTTGATGCCAGGGACGAAGCCAGAGAGGTCGCCTGCGGCCGCGCTGAGGGCGCCGTGACACTGCTGGCAGTGAGCAAGACCCAGCCCGCCGACGCCGTGCGCGCGGCCCACGCCGCCGGCCAGCGCGCATTTGGCGAGAACTACGTGCAAGAGGCACTGGCCAAGATCGACGCGCTGGCTGACCTGCGCGCGCAGCTCGAGTGGCACCTCATCGGCCCGCTGCAGAGCAACAAGACGCGCGCCGTGGCCGAGGCCTTCGACTGGGTGCACAGCGTCGACCGCCTGAAGATCGCGCAGCGTCTGGCCGAGCAGCGGCCGGCGGGGCTGCCGCCGCTTAATCTGTGCCTGCAGGTCAATGTCAGCGCCGAATCCAGCAAGAGCGGCGTCGACCCGGCCGAGCTGCCGGCGCTGGCCCGTGCCGTGGCGGCGCTGCCGCCTGATCGCGTGCGGCTGCGCGGGCTGATGAGCATTCCGGAGCCGGCGCAAGGCCTGGACGCGCAACGCGCGCCGCACCGCCGCCTGCGCGAGCTGCTGAGCGCGCTCAAGGACGAAGGCCTGGCGCTGGACACGCTGAGCATGGGCATGAGCGCCGACCTCGAGGCCGCAGTGGCCGAGGGTTCGACGCTGCTGCGCTTGGGCACCGCGATCTTCGGCGCGCGCAGCTGAGCCGTCGCGCTACACCGGCAGCAGCGACGTGCTCTTGACCTCTTCCATCACCGCGTAAGTGCGCGTCTCGCGCACGCCGGGCAGGGTCCAGATCACGCTGCCGATGAATTCGCGGTAGGCCGCCATGTCAGCCACGCGCGTCTTCAGCAGGTAGTCGAAGCCACCCGCCACCAGGTGCGCTTCGAGGATCTCGGGCCGCACCTGCACCGCGGCCTTGAAGGTGTCCATCACGTCGTGCACGGTGCGGTCGAGCAGGATCTCGACAAACACCAGCAGCCCGGCACCCAGCTTCACCGGGTTGAGGCGCGCCTCGTAGCCCAGGATGTAGCCCTCGCGCGTGAGGCGCTTGACGCGTTCGAGCACCGCGGTGGGCGACAGGTGCACTTCCTCGGCCAGCTTGAGGTTGCTGATGCGGCCATCGGCCTGCAGCACGCGCAGGATGCGGCGGTCGATCTTGTCGATCTCGCGGTCGTTTCGGGGCTGGGTGTCGGTGCTGTCCATGGCGCATGATTCTCCGTGAACCGACGCAATTTCCGAATCCGGTGCGGCACACAGAAGAATAAGCTGCGCATCCTTGCTACCCGAGGTGCCACCATGACCGCCGTCCCCAGCTTCGTCGCTCCGCCCGCGCGTGCGCGCCTTGCCTTCCCCTACCGCGCCGAGGCCGAAGTCGTCGCGGCCGCCGTGGCGACTCTGCAGGGCCGGCTCGACTGGCCTGCGGTCATCGACGCCGCCCGCCCCTGGGTGCTGGGCGCGCGTGCCACGCCAGCGCCGTTCTGGGCCATGGAATCGCTGCTGCGCGAGTACCCGATCTCCACCGCCGAGGGTCTGGCGCTGATGCGGCTGGCCGAGGCCCTGCTGCGCGTGCCCGATGCCGAGACCGCGATCGCGCTCACCGCAGACCAGCTCGGCCGCGCCGACTTCGACGCCAGCGGCGCCGAAGGGCCGCACAAGCTGTTGTCGCAGCTCTCGGCCAGCGCCATCGCGCTGAGCAAGATGTTCTTGCCGGACTCGGCCAGCGACAACCCACCCGGCCTGCTGCAGCGCCTGGGCTCCAAGACCGTGGTCGCGGCCACCGTGCGCGCCATCCAGTTGCTGGGCCGGCAGTTCGTCTACGCCCGCACCATCAGTAGCGCGATCATTGAAGCCAAGGGCCAGCGCCGCAGCCAGAGCGGCCTGCGCCTGAGCTTCGACATGCTGGGCGAAGGCGCGCGCACCGAGGCGGCTGCCGAGGAGTACCTGGCCGCCTACCACCGCGCGGTCGCCACCATCGCCGAGGGCCGCAGCGAGGCCGAGCGCGCCGCGCCGGCCGGCCCGCAAGGCCGCGACGAGATCTCGGTCAAGCTCAGCGCCCTGTTCTCGCGCTACGAGGACGCGCAGCGCGAGCGCGTGTTTGCCGAATTGCTGCCGCGCATCTGGGGCCTGGTGGACCTGGCCGCGCGCGCCAACATCAACCTGGCGATCGATGCCGAAGAGAGCGACCGACTCGAGATCTCACTCGACCTGCTCGACGCACTGGCCGAACGCGTGGCGCTCACGCATCCGCAGTGGCATGGCCTGGGGCTGGCCGTGCAGGCCTACCAGACGCGCGGCCTCGACACGGTGGATGCGGTGGCGGCCATCGCGCGCCGCCACGGCGTGCGCTTCGTGGTCCGCCTGGTCAAGGGCGCCTACTGGGACGGCGAGGTCAAGCGGGCACAAGAGGCGGGCCTGCCGGGCTACCCGGTGTTCACGCACAAGCACCACACCGACATCAACTACCTGGCCTGTGCGGCGCGGCTGATCAGCCACCACGAGGTGATCTACCCGCAGTTCGCCACCCACAACGCCGGCACCATCGCGGCCATCGTGCAGATGGCGCGCAAGCAAGGCGCCAACTTCGAACTGCAGCGCCTGCATGGCATGGGCGAAGGCATCCACCGCGAGGTGCTCAAGGACCGCCGCATCGCGTGCCGCATCTACGCGCCAGTGGGCGAGCAGCGCGACCTGTTGGCCTACCTGGTGCGACGGCTGCTGGAGAACGGCGCCAACTCGTCCTTTGTGCACCAGTTGGCCGATGACGCGGTGGCGCCAGAGCAGCTGCTGGCCTCGCCGATGACCGCGGTCGCCGGCCCGGGGCTGGCGCTGCCAGCGGCCCTGTTCGGCGCCGCGCGTGCCAACTCCACCGGCGCCGATCTGGCCTGCCTGGCGATGCGCGCGCCGCTGGACGCCGCCGTGGCCACGCTGCGCATCGAGCCCGTCACGCCGGCCACGCCCGACGATGTCAGCGCCGCGATGGCCCGCCTGCAGGCCGGCTTCGAACCCTGGAACGCGCGCCCGGTGGCCGAGCGCGCGGCGCTGCTGCGCAGGGCCGCCGACACGTTGGACGCGCGCCTGCCCGAGTACTGCGCGCTGCTGGTCAAGGAAGCGCACAAGACCTTGGGCGACACCATCGCCGAGGTGCGCGAGGCGGTGGACTTCTGCCGCTATTACGCTGACCAGGCCGAAGCGCGATTGCAAGAACAGCAACTGCCCGGCCCGACCGGCGAGCGCAATGTGCTGCGCCTGCACGGCCGCGGCGTCTTTGTCTGCATCAGCCCGTGGAACTTTCCGCTGGCCATCTTTGCCGGCCAGGTGGTGGCCGCGCTGGTGGCCGGCAACACGGTGGCTGCCAAGCCGGCCGAGCAGACGCCGGTGGTGGCGCGCCGCTTCGTGGCGCTGCTGCATGAGGTGGGCATTCCCACCGACGCCGTGGCCTGGCTGCATGGCGCGGGCGAGACGGTGGGCGCGGCACTGGTCGCGCACCCGGCGACGGCCGGCGTGTGCTTCACCGGCAGCACGCAAGTGGCGCGCATCATCAACCGCACTTTGGCGGCCAAGGACGGCCCCATCGTGCCGCTGATCGCCGAGACCGGCGGCCTCAACGCCATGATCGTCGACAGCACGGCGCTGCCCGAGCAGGTGATCGACGCCGTGGTGCAGAGCGCTTTCCGCAGCGCCGGCCAGCGCTGCAGCGCGCTGCGCCTGCTGTGCGTGCACGAGGGCATTGCCGATGGCGTGATCGAGATGCTGCGCGGCGCGCTGGCCGAGCTCAATGTCGGCGACCCGGCGCTGCTGGCCACCGATGTCGGCCCGGTCATCGACGACGAGGCCTTCGACGGCATCAACGCGCACGTGCAGCGGCTGCGCGGCGAAGCCAAGTTGCTGGGCGAGACAAAGGTGACGGCGACCCTGCCGCGCCTGGTGGCGCCGGTGGCCTTCGAGATCGGCCGCATCGCCGATCTCAAGACCGAGATCTTCGGCCCCGTGCTGCACGTGGTGCGCTGGGGTGGCGATGTCGACGCCGTGATCGCCCAGATCAACGCGCTGGGCTACGGCCTGACGCTGGGCATCCAGACGCGCATCGACAGCCGCGCGCAGCGCCTTGCAGATGCGGCGCGCATCGGCAACGTCTACGTCAACCGCAACATGATCGGCGCCGTGGTCGGCGTGCAGCCCTTCGGCGGCGAGGGCCTGAGCGGCACCGGCCCCAAGGCCGGCGGCCCGCACTACCTGTACCGCTTCTGCGCCGAGCAGACGGTGACGGTCAACACCGCGGCGGCCGGCGGCAATGCGGAGCTGCTGGCCGGGTTGGCCTGAGCGTCTGTGAGCGGCGGGCTCTGAGGGCTTTTACGTGGGCAACGCGGCGCGGTGGCGGCCTACGATGGCGGCCGCCACAACCCGGAGCCCGCCATGCAACGCCGAAGCCTGCTGCTCGCCAGCGCCTTGTCTCCGTTTGGCGCGCGCGCCCAGGGCGCCTACCCCGCCAAGCCGATCAGGCTGATCGTCGGCTTCCCGCCCGGCGGCGGCATCGACTTCACGGCCCGCGCCATCCAGCCGGCGCTCGAAGCCGCGCTCGGCCAGCCGGTGGTCATCGACTACAAGCCCGGCGCTGGCGGCGTCATCGCCGCCACCGAACTGACCCGCGCCGCACCCGACGGCTACACGCTGCTGGTGGCCAACACCGGCCCCTTTGCCATCGCGCCCTACCTGCAAACCAAGCGCCCCTACGACCCGGTGGCGCAGTTCAGCTACGTCGGCCAGATCGCCGAGACCGGCTACATCGCCGCCACGCGCGCCGACCACCCGGCCAAGGATCTCAAGCAGTTCGTCGAGTGGGCCAAGGCCAACGCGGGCAAGGCCAACTTCGCCAGCGGCGGGCCGGGTGCGTCAACGCATCTGAACGGCGAACTGCTCAACAGCGTGGCCGGCATCGACCTGCTGCACGTGCCCTACAAGGGCAGCGCGCCGGCGGTCACCGACCTGATCGGCGGCCAGACGCACCTGCTGATCGACGCCGGCACCGTGCTGCTGCCGCAGATCAAGGGCGGCCGGCTCAAGGCGTTGGCCGTGACGGGTGCGCGCCGCGATCCCAATCTGCCCGACGTGGCCACGGTGCGCGAACAGGGCTTCGCCGGCATGGAAGCCGCCGGCTTCCAGGGCCTCGTCGGGCCTGCCGGCCTGCCGCGCGAGGTGGTGGAGCGTCTGTCGGCTGAACTGCGCAAGGTGCTGGGAAACGCCGAGATCAAGACGCGCTTCCTGGAGGCCGGCGCCGAGGTGCAGCCGCGTGGCCCGCAGGAATTTGCCGCCTACGTCAAGGGCGAGGCCGAGCGCTGGTCGGCGTTGATCGCCAGGCGGGGGCTCAAGCTCGACTGATGCGTTGCGGCCGCGCCGGTGCGCAGGCACGGCATCAGTTCAGGTACATCCCCAGATAGCGCCGTCCGCGGCTGACCACCGCCGGGTCGGGGCAGGCCTCGAACCACTCGATGAGCTGCTTGCGGGCGCGCTCGCGATCGGGTTTGCCTTCGGCCTTGTCGCGCAGCACGACTTCGAGCAACTGGTCGAAGGCGGCGTTGAAGTCGCCGCCGTAGACCCGCAGCGCCGCCAGCTTGAAGCGGGCCTCGAAGTCGCGCGGGTTGGCGGTGATCTGCGCCGTCAGCGCCGCGGCGTCGCCTGGCGGGCGGTTGGCGGCCAGTTCGATGCGCTTCACCAGCGCCGCGTGGCGGTCGCCTCTAGCCTCGGCCGGAACGCTGTCGAGCACTTCTTTCGCGTCGGGCAGCTCGCTGCGGGCGATCAAGCGCTCGGCCACGTCGAGCAGCACCTCGGGGTGCCCGGGCTCGACCTGCAGCGCTTCTTGCAGGATGGCGAGTGCGCTCTCGTCATCGGGCGCCTGGGCGGCCTCGGCGCGCAGCTGGTCCACCGGCGAGACCGGCGGCTGCAAGTGCTTGTCCAGGAAGGCGCGGATCTGGCCCTCGGGCAGCGCGCCGGTGAACTGGTCAACGGGCCGGCCGCCGATGAAGAGCACCACCAGCGGGATGCTGCGCATGCGCAGCGCGGCGCTGATCTGCGGCGCCTTGTCGGTGTCGAGCTTGGCCAGCAGAAACTCGCCGCCGTACTCTTGCGCCAGCTTTTCCAACACCGGCCCGAGCGAGCGGCAAGGCGCGCACCAGGGCGCCCAGCAGTCCAGCAGCACCGGCACCTCGTGCGAGCGCTCGAGCACCTGGGTCTGGAAGTCGGCCTCGGTGACGTCGAAGGACAGGGCCTGTGCGGCCGGCACGGCCTGCGGCGGCGCCGGGGCGTAGCCGCCCTGCCGAAAGTCGACCATCTTGCGGATCAGCGGTCGCGGCGGAAGACGCCGGTCGGCGTGACGCCGCCGCCGAGCATGAAGACGGTGTACACGCCCTGGCTCTGCAGCAGCTTGTCGGTGGTGGTGCCGGCCTGCAGGAACAGCGGCGCCGTGGCCGACAGCGAGCTGATCTCGATGCGCGAAGCCGAGGTGCTGTCGGCGGCGTAATAGGTCGACGCGGCGCCGACGGCGATGTCGCTGGGCTGCAGCGGCTGGAAGTCGAGCGACAGCGTCAACGGGCCAGAGCCCTCGACGCCGTTGACCAGCCGCAGCTTGGTGCGCGTGGCGGTGCTGGGCAGGCGGTTGTCGTCGCTCAGCAGCGCCACTTGCGAGGCCAGCGCGGTGCCGTAGGCCATCACCGTGTAGTCGCCGCCTTCGGCGAAGGTGCGCGATGTGGTGCTGCTGATGACACCGTTGACACGCACGGTGAGATCGGCGGTGCCGGCATTCACCAGCACGTAGCCGCCGACGCGCGGCGAGGCCACCGAACCCGACACCGTGACGCCGCCGACCGTGGCGCTGACGCTGGCGGCGTCATTCACCCCCGCGGCCAGTCGCACGCGGGCCTTGCCGCCGCGCAGCGCGGTGGCGTTGCCCTGCTGCTGGATGAGCGTGCCGTTGACCAGCACGCCGCCCGCGCCGGCAGTGATGACGATGGTGGCGTACTTCTTGGCGTCCAGCGTGATGGCCGGGATGTCCAGGCGCACGTCGTTGGGGTTCTTCTCGCCCGTGACGCGCAGCCGGTAGGTGCCGGCCGAGATCTCGCGAAAGCCCGACAGCGAGCCCGAGCCCAGGGCGCCCTGCGTCACCGCGGTGTCGGCCAGGCTGGCCGTGGGCGTGGTCAGGAAGATGTCGACCGTGCCGGTGTCGGTGGTGGCGTTGAAGACACGCACGCGGGTGTTGCCGGTGGCGATCTCGTCAACATTCTCATCCTCGGGCAGCGTCGACAGGCGCAGCGCGGTCTCGCGGCCCCACACGATGGCCGTGTAGTGCTTGTCCTTGGACAAGGCGTACGAGCCCGTGAGCAGCGTGGTGCCGTCGCCGGCGCGCTTGACGTTGAGCGTGTAGGTGTTGGCCTCGAAGTTGATGCTGGTCGACAGCGCGTCGGTCGCCTGGGCGCTGAAGCGCTTGGTGTCGCCGGTGAAGAGGTCGACGCTGGCCAGGTCGCTGGTCAGGTTGAGCGCACGCACCGTGGTGTTGCCGGCGTCGTTGCCACCACCGCCGCCGCAAGCAGCGATCAGCAGGGACGAGGCCATGGCGGCCAGCAGCGCCGCGCGGCGGGTTAGGAATGCAGAAGTCATCGAGGGTCCTTGGAGGGTGCCTGGTCGGGACGAGGCGGCGGGGCCGCGGCAGACGCTGCCGGGTGTGCGCCCCACCTTGGATTATGACGTGGCGCCGCTCTGCGGCCCGGGTCAGGGGTACAGGCCGCGCTCCTCGCGCGCCGTCAGGATGCGCTCGCAGGCCACCGCGAACGTGGCGGTGCGCAGCGTGATCTGGTGGCGATCAGCGGTGTCCCAGATTTTCTTGAGCGCGCCGATCATGATCTTGTCCAGGCGCACGTTGATCTCGTCTTCGGTCCAGAAGAAGCTGCTGAAGTCTTGCACCCACTCGAAGTAGCTCACCGTCACGCCACCGGCGTTGCAGATGACGTCGGGCACGACCAGGATGCCGCGCTCGGCCATGATGTCGTCGGCCGACGGCGTGGTCGGGCCGTTGGCGCCTTCGAGCACCAGCTTGGCGTGGATGCGCTTGGCGCGCGCGGCCGTGATCTGGCCTTCCAGTGCCGCAGGGATCAGGATCTCGCACTTGACGTCCCAGAAATCCTCAGTCGCCATCGGCTCGGCGCCCTTGAAGCCGCCCACGCCGCCAGTGGCCTTGACGTGGGCGGTGATGTCGGCCAGGTCGAAGCCATTGCTGTTGTAGATGGTGCCGGTGTGGTCCTGCGCGGCCACGATCTTGCTGCCGGCCTGCGCAAACAGCTCGGCCGCCGAGCTGCCCACGTTGCCGAAGCCCTGCACCGCGACGCGGGCGCCTTCGAGCTTGAGGTTGATGCGCCGCGCGGCCTCGCGCCCGGTGACAAAGACACCGCGGCCGGTGGCCTTGACGCGGCCCAGGCTGCCGCCCAGGTGGATGGGCTTGCCGGTGACGACGCCGGTGGCCGTGCTGCCGGTGTTCATGCTGTAGGTGTCCATCATCCACGCCATGATCTGCGGGTTGGTGTTCACGTCGGGCGCCGGGATGTCGCGCTGCGGGCCGATGATGATGCCGATCTCGCTGGTGTAGCGCCGCGTCATGCGCTCCAACTCCTTCTTGGACAGCAGCGCCGGATCGACCCGGATGCCGCCCTTGGCGCCGCCGTAGGGCAGGTTGACGGCCGCGTTCTTGATGCTCATCCACGCAGCGAGGGCCATCACCTCTTCGAGGTTCACGTCGGGATGGAAGCGCACGCCGCCCTTGCCCGGGCCGCGGCTCAGGTTGTGCTGCACGCGGTAGCCCTCGTAGTGCGCCACCTCGCCGTTGTCCAGCTCGATCGGGATGTCGACGATGAGGGCGCGCTTGGGGCGCTTGAGCGTCTCGGCCCAGCGCGCCAGGTGCCCCAGATAGGGCACGACGCGGTCGACCTGCATCAGGTACGTGCCCCAGGGGCTGTCGGCGGTGGGGTTGACGTAGGACAGGGCAGAGTTCATCGCGAATTCCTTGTGAGCCAGTTGGGATGTGCCGGCGCCCGGCGCCTCGTGGGCAGGGGCGGCTGGCGGCATGGATCGGCACTGTAGGCGCGGGCACGCCGAATGTGTCACCGTCCGTCATGCAGGCTTTGCATAAGGTCTGGCGGGTGGCCACATGGGCGCGCCGGGTTGTCCCCAGGGCGCGGCTAGACTGACGGGCATGAACTCCATCGCATTCATCGGCGGCGGCAACATGGCCTCGGCCTTGATCGGCGGGCTCGTGCGTGGCGGGCGGCCGGCCGCCGAGATCCTGGTCGTCGAACCCTTCGAGGCCCAGCGCGACAAGTTGGCGCAGGCCTTCGGTGTGGCCGCGCAGGCCGCGGCCGACGCGCGGCTGGCCGGCGCGGGCACGGTCGTCTGGGCCGTCAAGCCGCAGCTCTTTGGCGAAGCTGCGGCGCCCTGCGCGGCCTTTGTCGGCCACGCGCTGCAGCTCAGCGTGATGGCCGGCATCCGCTGCGACGCCCTCATCGGCGCCTGCGGCAGCCACCGCGTGGTGCGCGCCATGCCCAACACGCCGGCGCTGATCGGCTGCGGCATTGCCGGGCTCTACGCGACGCCCGCGGTCGACGCGCCATCGCGCAGCGAAGTCGAGGCGCTGTTCGCGCCCACCGGCCAGTCGCTTTGGGTGGCACGCGAGGAAGACCTCGACGCCGTGACCGCGCTGTCCGGATCGGGCCCGGCCTACGTCTTCTACTTTCTCGAAGCCATGATGCAGGCCGGCGCCGAGATGGGCCTGGACGCCGCGCAAGCGCGCCAGCTGGCGCAGGCCACGTTTGCCGGCGCCGCCGCGCTGGCCGCGGGCTCACCGCTGTCGCCGGCCGAACTGCGCGCCCAGGTCACGTCCAAGGGCGGCACCACGCATGCGGCGATCACCTCACTCGAGCACAGCGGCGTCGGCGCCGCCTTTGTGCGCGCACTGCACGCGGCGCGCGACCGCGCCGAGGCGCTGGGGCAGATCAGCCCGGCTTGATCGGCAGGCGCAAGGCGTCCGCCTCGGCCCGCCCCGGGTTGAAGCCGTTGACGGCCTGCGCTGAGGCGTAGCCGATGGACACGCCGCAGATCAGCCGGTAGGGCGCCGGGATGTCGAAGGCGGCGCGCACCGGCCCGGCCCATGTGACCAGCGCGCCCTGCGCGCAAGTGGCCAGGCCGTGGGCCTGCGCCGACAGCATCAGCGTCTGCAGGTAGACGCCGGCGTCGAGCACCGAGAACTCGCGCAGTCCCTTGTGCGCGAACAGAAACAACACCGTGGGCGCGCCGAAGAACTCGAAGTTGCGGCGCATCTGGCGATCTCGCGCGGCCGTGTCGCCGCGGCCAATGCCGAGCCGCGAGTACAGCCCGTGGCCGGTCTCGCGCCGACGCGGCTGCAGATCAATCGGGTACTTGAACTGGGTGGAGAAGTCGCCGTCCGGCAGGCCCTTGCGGGTGAGCAAAAGCCGCAGCTTGGCCAGCGCGCCGCCGTGCTGTGCCGCCATGCCGCGGTCGAACAGGCCGCTCAGCTCGTTGGCCAGCCGGTCGCGCACGGCGCCGCTGGCCACCGCGACGCGGTAGGGCTGGGTGTTGGACCAACTTGGCGCCCAGCTGGCGTCGGCCAGCACGGCGTCGAGCACGCCCTGCGGGATAGGCTGCGGCAAGAAATCGCGCACGCTGCGCCGGCTGCGAATCAGGGCCGACAGCGCGGCCGTGTCGGCGGCGCTCAATCTGCGACCCCTGGCGCCGCGGGCGCGGGCTTGTGCTCGTCAAACCAATCCAGCACCTCGCGCCACAGCGGCTCGGCCTTGCGGCGAAAGTAGCCCATGTGTCCGATGGGCCCCAAGCCGCCGCGCCGGGGGTCGATGTTCACCGCGCGCCAGGGCGAGTTGCGGTAGCCGGCCATGAAGGCATCGCGCGAGGCCGGCGAGGCCCACAGGTCGTCGAGCGCATTGGCCGC
Organism: Rubrivivax sp.; assembly: GCA_031427055.1. Lineage (GTDB taxonomy): Bacteria > Pseudomonadota > Gammaproteobacteria > Burkholderiales > Burkholderiaceae_C > Rubrivivax. Next base: position 3,712 of record JANPMR010000458.1, on the reverse strand, counting down.
CACGATGGGCGTGGTGACGCGGGCAAAGCGCGCCGCCACGTGGGGCATGGCCGGGTCATCGAAGAAGTAGCGCGGAAACCGGCACCAGTGCTTCCAGTCGCGGTACACGCCCAGCGGCAGGTCTTCGCCAAAGCCAAAGCGGCGCCAGGCCAGGTAGCCCTTCAGGCGCACCAACAGCGGCCCCACGGCATGCCAGAGAAAGGCCACCTTCAGGCGCTCGGCCAGCGGCATCCAGCCAGCCCAGCCGGCACCGGTGGCGAAGGTGTAGAAGCGCGCCACGCGCTCGTGGTTGGGCAGCAAGCCAAAGGCGTGGCCGCCGAAGGAGTGCCCCAGCATGAACAGCGGCACGCGGTCGTGCGCCATCGCGTCCACGGCGGCGGCCAGGTCCTGGTGCGCCCAGTCGAGATAGCTCATGCGAAAACCCTTGAGCGAGGCCGGCTTGGACTGGCCGATGCCGCGGTAGTCCAGCGTCAGCGTGGTGTAGCCGCGCGCACTGGCGAACTCGGCGAAGGGTCTGTAGAAGGTCTGCGGCACGCCGGTGGCGCCGGCCACGATGAGGTGGCCGCGCACCGCACCGCGGGCGGCGTAGCGCAGGGCCTGGATCGGATAGCCGTCGCGCGGCGTCAGCGTGAGGGGCTCGGCGGCGCTCGGCAGGGATGGGCTCATGGTGTTCATCGCGTCGGGCCTGCGCTGGGTGTGGCCAGGGCCAGCCGGACGAGGCCGATCAGGGCCTCGGAGGTGTCGCGCATGGCCTGCACGCTGCCCGCCACGCGGGCCTGCAGCAGCGCGCCTTCGTAGGCCGAGACGATGAGCGCGGCCAGGCTGCGGGCCTGCGGCTCGGCCAGGCCGGCGCCGGCCAGCGCCGCGGCCAGGCGCGCGCGGATGCCGGCAAAGCCGGTGGCCAGCGCGGCGCGGATCGTGGTGTCGTCGGGCGTGGACTCGAGCGCGATGGTGGCCAGGGGGCAACCGCGCTCGAAGCCGCTCTTCTCGAGCGAGCGCTGTGCCGATGCCATCCAGGCCGCCAGCGCATCCGCCGGATCGCCAACGCGAAGCAGCACGCGGTCGAGATCGGCACCCAGCTGCGTCACCACCGACTCGATGGCGCACACCGCGAGCTCGGTCTTGCCACCGGGAAAGTGGTGGTACATCACGCCCTTGGGCGCCTGCGCAGCGGTCAGCAGTTCGGTCAGGCCGACGCCGTGATAGCCCCGCGTGCGCAGGGCATCGAGCATGGCGCCGATGAGCCGATCGCGCGTGCCGAGGGTGGGGTTGTCTTGAGGCATGGGCGCAAAGTCTATAGACCGGTCGGTCTAGTGTCAAGCCCAGGATGCGCGAGACACCCCGATGCGCACCGCTTGACACCGGGCGGCGCGCTGGCCAAGCTCAAGCTGCGTCTAAGCAAAGAGGGGATTGCGCCGCCATGTATTCGTACGACCTGCAGATGAGCCAGATCCACGTCCTGCTGGGCTGGTGCTGCCTGGCGCTGTTTGCGGTGCGCGGGCTGGCGCAGCTGTTCGACGCCGCCTGGGCCCTGGACAGCCGCCTCAGCATCCTGAGCTTCGGCATCAATTTCCTGCTCGTCATCACCGGCCTGAGCCTGTGGGTGCTGTACTACCTCAACCCGATGCGCGACGGCTGGCTGATGGCCAAGCTGCTGGCGCTGTGCGTCTTTGCAGCCTGCTCGCACTGGGCCTTGGGCGAGGGCGAGTTCCGCGTGCTGGGCTACGGCGCGGGCGTGCTGGCGCTGGCCTACGTGATCGGGGTGTCGATGACGCGCAGTGCTTGGTTGGGGCTGGTGTGACGGGCCGGGGCGGGCGGCCTCTGTCAAGTCCTAGCGGCTGCCAGACCTTGCAGCAGGTGGCGCCGACCCACTTGCCGCAGACCCTACGAAGCACGGCGGCCAAGACGGAAGCGCTTCACCTTCCGGCCCGGCGCGCGGACAATCAGTGCATGGATCGCAATTTCAGCCGCATCAAGCCGCGCGACCAGGCCGCTGCCGATCTGGCCTTCTGGCTGTCGCGGCCAATGGCCGAACGCGTTGCCGCCGTCGAAGTGCTGCGCCAACAGGCGCTGGGCGCACATGCCTCACAAGACCATGCTGAACCGCGACTTCAAAGAGTTTGCCGGGTTGCTCAACGCCAACGGGGTTGATTACCTCGTGGTGGGCGGCTATGCGCTGGCGGCGCATGGGCACCCGCGCTACACCGGCGACATCGACTTCTGGGTCTGCGATGCACCCGGCAACATTGATCGCCTTTTGCAAGCGCTGGCCGAATTCGGCTTTGCCTCGCTTGGCCTCAAGGTGGGCGACTTCATGCCTGATACGGTCATCCAGCTGGGTCAACCGCCGCGGCGCATCGACCTGCTGACGGGGATCGACGGCGTCGAATTTGCCGGCTGCTGGAGCCGTCGCGAAGTCTTGCTGATCGACGGTGTCGAACTGGCCTTCATCGGACTGGAGGACTTCAAGGTCAACAAGCGCGCCAGCGGGCGGCTGAAGGATCTGGCCGATCTGGAGGCGCTAGACGCCCGGCGGCCGACCGACTGAGCAGGGCCGCGTGCCAATGGCCGGGCTGCCGGCGCAGTGGGGCCCTTGGTGCCTCGCATACGCCCTACAGTTTCCACAGCAACTCCAAGCCCGCGGCCAGGCTCTGCAGGCGGCTGGCGGGCAGCTCCAGCGTGGTGCCACGGGTCTGCGCGCCGCGGCTGCTCAGCGCCCATTTGCCCCAGGCGCCCAGGTGCACGTTGGGCATCACGGCCAGGCTGTAGCGGCCCTCTACCGCCAGATCCCAGCCGCGTGTGCCATCGAACGTGGCTTGGGGCTGGCTGGTGTTTTCGACGCGACGCCACAGCGGCACGCCCAGCGCAGCGCGCAGGCCGTAGTGCACCGCTTGCCCGCGCAGCGGCCCCGATTCCAGCGCCATGCCCACGGTGCCCATCACCTCGCTGGCCGACTCTTCGACGGTGGTGTTGGCGGGCGTGGCCACGGCGGCGTCGGGGCCGATGACGAAGCTGTAGCGCTTGAAGGACAGCGTGCGCAGTGCCAGCCCGCCGCTGGCAAACCAGGCCGGCGCCAGACGCCAGTGCCCGCCCAGCTGGGTGTGGCTCTGGCGCAGGCCAAAGCCGTTGCGCTGCAGCTCGCGGTTGGTGAGGCTGACGCCATTGAAGACGTCGCTGCGGCTGCGCCAGGTCTCGCTGCCGCGGCCCGGGTAGAAGGTGCTCTCGTTGCGATGATCTTGCCCGGCTGGCTGACCGCGTTGGCGATCATGCCGCCCACCGGGTAGTAGGTGCCGGCCGTGCCGCCAGTGCCGATGCGGAAGAACTGCTGCGCCTGCGCGGCGCCGGCCAGGGCGAAGCTGGCCGCAAGGGCCAAGGTGAAGGTACGGATCGTCGTCATGGGCTTGCTCTCCTGATGGGTCTGCGACCTTGACCCGCCGCGGCGCCCGTCATGCCGGGTAGAAGTACCGAGACAGCACCGAGACGCGCCGGCTCAACGCAGCGCCATATCCACCGCCACGCCGGCAAACACCGCGAAGCCCAGCCAGTGGTTCTGGCGAAAGGCCTTGAAGCAGCCCTCGCGCGAGCGGTCGCGGATCAGCGTGTAGTGCCACAACGCTTGCGCCGCCGCCACGGCAACGCCGGCCAAGAACCAGCGCCCGAGGCCGAGCGACATCCCGAGCGCCGCCCAACTGCCCAGGTAGACGGTGTAGAA
>JANPMR010000457.1:0-5898 GCA_031427055.1 Rubrivivax sp. | reverse complement strand
GGGCCTGAGCCCGCTGATGGTGGTGGGCGCGATGATGCTGATCTACGTGCTGCTGGGCACCATCATGGAAGAGCTGTCGATGGTGCTGCTGACGATCCCGGTGTTCTTCCCCATCGTCACCGGGCTGGGCTTCGACCCGGTGTGGTTTGGCGTGCTGATCGTGCTGGTGGTGCAGATCGGGCTCATCAGCCCGCCGGTGGGCATGAACCTGTTTGTGCTCAACGCGCTGCTCAAGGGCGTGCCGCTGAGCGAGATCTTCCGCGGCGTCTGGCTCTTCGTGCTGATGCTGGTGCTGGCGCTGGTGGTCGTGCTGGAGTTTCAGCCGCTCAGCCTGTGGCTGCCCAGCCTCATGAAGTAGTGGCGGGCCGCGTCAGCGGCTTCAGCCGCTTCCACAGCCGCCAGCCCAGCAGGCCACCCAGCACCACGGCGTAGATCGACCACTCGGCGAAATCGTTCTTGCCGGCGCGCATCCAGAAGAAGTGCAGCAGCGCCAGCAAGGCGGTGACATAGACCGTCTTGTGCAGCGCCTGCCAGCGCGCCGCGCCCAGGGCCTTGATGGCGCGGTTGAAGGATGTGGCGGCCAGCGGCAGCATGCTCAGCAGCGCCACCGTGCCGACCAGGATGAACGGCCGTTTGGGGATGTCCTTGATGATGGCGTCGAGATCAAATCCCATGTCGAGCCAGGCAAAGCACAGGAAGTGCAGCACGCCGTAGAAGAAGGTGAACAGGCCCAGCATGCGGCGCAGCCGCGCCAGGGCGTGCCAGCCGGTGGCCTGGCGCAGCGGCGTGACGGCCAGCGTCAGGCACAGGAAGCGCAGCGTCCAGTCGCCGCTGGCGCGGATCAGCGCTTCGGCCGGGTTGGCGCCCAGCGTGTTGGCGATCGCGCCGTAGAGCAGCCAGGCAAACGGCAGCAGCGCCAGCGCAAACAGCGCCGGCTTGGCTTCGCGGCGCAGCAGCCAGCGGTTCACGTCTGGGGCAGCGCGTGACGCGGCATCAATAGTTGCGCTTGAGATCCATGCCGGCATACATCTGCCCCACTTGCGGCTCGTAGCCGTTGAACATCAGCGTCGGCCTGCGCTTGGCGAACAGCGTGTCTTCGCCGATGCGGCGCTCGGTGGCCTGCGTCCAGCGCGGGTGGTCGACCTTGGGGTTGACGTTGGAAAAGAAGCCGTACTCGCCCGGGATGGCGACCTCCCAGCTTGTCTTGGGTTGCTCCGCGACGAAGCGGATCTTGACAATCGACTTGCCCGACTTGAAGCCGTACTTCCAGGGCAGCACCGCGCGCACCGGCGCGCCGTTCTGGTTGGGCATCACCTCGCCGTACATGCCAAAGGCCAGCAGCGTCAGCGGGTGCATGGCCTCGTCCAGGCGCAGGCCCTCGACATAAGGCCACTCGAGCACACTGGAGCGCAGGCCCGGCATCTGGGCGCGGTCGGCCAGGGTCACGAACTGCACGAACTTTGCGTTGCCGGTGGGCTCGACGCGCTTGATCAGCTCTGCCATCGAGTAGCCGACCCACGGGATCACCATCGACCAACCTTCGACGCAACGCAGGCGATAGACGCGCTCTTCCATCGGCGCCAGCTTGAGCAGCGCGTCGAGATCCCAGATGCCGGGCTTCTTGACCTCGCCCTCGATGGCCACCGTCCACGGCCGCGTCTTCAGCGTGTGGGCATTGGCGGCCGGGTCTGCCTTGTCGGTGCCGAACTCGTAGAAGTTGTTGTACGTGCTGGCGGCCTCATAGGGCGTCAGCTTGTCGATCATCACCGCGCCCGCCAACGCGCTGCGTGCGCCCGGCAAGGCTGGGTGTTTGCCGGGGCGCGCGGTCTGCGCCAGGGCCGGCAGGCCCGCGAGGGCGGCACCCGAGGCGACGGCGGCCTGCATCAGACGCCGGCGCGACAGGTAGGCGTTGCGCGGCGTGATGTCCGAGGGCACGGGATGGATGAAGCCGCGATTCTTGAGGTAATGCATGGGTGCTCGATGAAGCCTGAACGGTGGTCGTCTGGGTCGCGATGAGCTTACAAGTTCATCGGCTCGGGCATGAAAAAGGCCGGTCGATGACCGGCCCGTTGCAGGGGTGAACGCCGACGTGTCAACGAAGGCCGGCCATGTAGTCGGACACCGCCTTGATCTCTTTGTCGTTCATGCGCGAGGCCACGCCGGTCATCTGCGCGCTGTTGCCGCGGATACCGCTGCGAAAGGCCAGCAGTTGCGCCTCGGCGTAGTCGGCGTGCTGGCTGGCCAGGCGCGGGTACTGAGCCGGCATGCCGGCGCCGTTGGGGCTGTGGCAGCCGGCGCAGGCCGGTACCTGCTTGTTGGCAATGCCGCCGCGGTAGATCTGCTCGCCCAGGGCCACAGTCTCCTTGCTCTTGGCAAAGCCGGGCTTGGCCTGCTTGCTGGCGTAGAAGGCAGCAATGTGCTTCATGTCGTCTTCGTTGGCGATGGCCGCGGCCATGCCGGACATGATTGCGTTCTTGCGCTTGCCGCTCTTGAACTCGACCAGCTGCTTGACCAGGTACTCGGGATGCTGGCCCTGCAGGATGGGATTGGCGGGTGCGCCGCGCGACCCGTCGCTGGTGTGGCAGGCGCCGCAGGCAGCCGATAGCTGCTGGCCCTTGGACGCGTCGGCCTTGAAGGTGGGCTTGGCGGCCTCGGCGGCCATTGCCGGGCCGGCGCTCAGCACCAGCAAAACCAGGGAAATGATTGACACGGGCGACTTCATGCGGGGGCCTTCGGAAGGGGCTGCTCGGGACATAAACCGCAGAATTTTACAATGCACCATGACAGCACCCCGACAAGCCCCCCCGCCTGCCCACACAGCGGCTCCTGCAACGGCACCCGCCATCACACGCGACGCGGCCAAAGTGGCGATGGCGTGGACGCACAGCGCGCGCTTTCTCACCACCGCCAGCAAGCTCGATCAACTGCCCGGCGCCGAGCTGCCCGAGATCGCCTTCGTCGGCCGCAGCAACGCCGGCAAGTCGACCGCCATCAACACGCTGGCACAGCAAAAGCGCCTGGCCTTCGCGTCGCGCACGCCGGGGCGCACGCAGCACATCAACCTGTTCGAGGTCGGCCCCAAGGACGCGCCAGACGCGCTGCTGGCCGACCTGCCCGGCTACGGCTACGCCGCCGTGGAGCGCGCCGCCAAACTGCGCTGGCAGGAGGTGATGGCCGACTACCTGAAGCTGCGCCGGCCGCTGCACGGCGTGGTGCTGATGATCGATTCGCGACTGGGTTTCACCGACCTCGATCGCCGCCTGCTGGCGCTGATGTCGCCGCGGCTGGTGAGTGGCGAGGTGCGGCTGCTGGCCGTGCTGACCAAGGCCGACAAGCTCAACCGCAGCGACGCGCAGTTGGCGCTGGCCGCGGCGCAGGAGGTGCTGGCCGAGGTCTCGGGCGAGAGCACCGACATCGGCGTGACGCTGTTCTCCGCCCTCAAGCGCCAGGGCGTGAGCGACGTGGCCGAGGTGCTGCGCGGCTGGGTGCATCCGGCGTGATGCGCTGCGGCGCCCGGCCGCGGCCGGCGACGAACTGACGGGCCTCAGCTCGTCGAGTCGGCCGTCAGTTGCTCTTGCACGCGCGCCGCAGCGGTGGCCACGATGGCGCGCTGCTTGAGGTCTTTGAGCAGGCGGTTGCCGTGCATCATCAGCAAGGCGCCGCGGCGGATGGCCCAGGTGGTGTCGGAGCCGCCGTCGCCGAAGAGCAATATCTCGCGCCGCTCGCCAGACCACAGCAACTGCGCGTGGACCCAGCGGCCCTGCAGGAAGACGCGCACCCAGTCGCCCACCACGAGCTGCTCGAGCCAGTCTTCGCCATCGGTCAGCGCGGCGCGCACGGTGGCGCCCTCTTCCATCAGCGCGCCGGGCACGGTGTCGAGCTGTGGCACGTCGAGCGTGCCGTGCAAGGTGATGGGCGCCGAGTGGCCGCCCATCATCTTCTCTTCGAGCTTTTGCAGCGCGCCCAGCTGGCTGGCCACTGCGGTCAGCCGGCGCGCCAGGCGCTTTTGCAGCCAGGCCTCGAGCCGCTCGTGCGCCCAGCGGTACAGGCGCGTCGTCTGATCGTTTTCGCCGGCCACCTGGTCAATCGTGGCCTTCACCATCTTCAGCAGTTGCAGGCGCTCCGGGTCGCCAAAGTCGGGTGTCATCTGCGACGCATACACCGTGCGGTTGATGAACTTCCACAGCGGGTGACGGTCGTGGTCAAACAGCGTGGTGTCGCGCAGCGCCAGCCGCATGGCCGGGCCCTGCAGGCGCGAGATGAGCAGCGAGACATCGTTGGCCACGCGGTCGTCGTCGAGCATGGCCTCGAACAGGCGGCTGACGAGCTCGATGGTCTGGCGGTCGGCGCGCTGTTGCGACGGCGAGGTGGTGTCGAGCGAGCTGTGGCGCGTGCTGCGCGGCGCCGGCTCGGCCTTGCCGCGGGCGTCGAAATTGGCCGGCATCGAATCGCGCATGCCGCGCATGTCGGGCGACACCGAAGACTCGCCCATGCGGCCGTGACGCGAACGCGAGCCGGCCGGCAGGATCAGCGTGCGGTAGGCCGCCGGCTCGATGCCCATCGACTCGAGCCGTGCCGTGGTGGCCGAGTACGAGGTGCGCAGCAGTTGCGCCAGCGTCGCCGCGGCGTGCTGCATGAAGTTGACCTGGTGCCCGCGCGACAGCGGCAGCGCCTGCGACGCGGCCCACAGTGCGCGCGCGAAGGTCTCGGCGCGAAACGGGTTGTGGTCGCGCGACATTTCCATGTCGCCGACCAGCGCCGAGACAAAGGTCTGCAGCTCGCGCAGTTCGTAATCGGCCACGCTCTTGATGGCTTCGATGGTGTGCGAAAGCTGCACGTCGAGCGCCACTTCCTGTTCGTCGACGAGCGACAAGGACAGTGACAGCGCCAGCGCCAGCGGCTTGGGGCTGGCCGGTGCAAGGGGCGGCTTCTGGCGCGACAGCTCGGTGGTGGTCTGTTCGCGCAGCGAGTGCAGGAAGTACTCGGACATGCGCACGCGGTGCGATTGCAGGGCCTGCATCAGGTCGACCGTGGCCGCACGCTGGAAGTTGGCCAGCTCGGGCAGGCTGCGCCGCGCGTGGTCGGTCGTGCCTTCGATCAGTTGATCGAACAGCAGCGGGGCACGAAGCAGTTCGTCGTCGACAAACTGGTGCAGCGCCCGGGAGGCCTGTGGCGCGATCATAGGTTTGTCATTATGGGCTGGCCCGACTGGGCCGGTCTAAGGAGATGGCCGGTATTGCGCCTCATGCGTCGGCCGCGCGCAAGGAAAAGTCCCGCGCACCTTGCGATGCGCGGGACTTAGAGGCGAGGGGCGCAGGCGGTCGCAGCCGCCCGCTGACATCACATGTCCATGCCGCCCATGCCACCCATGCCGCCCATGCCGCCGGGCATGCCGCCGCCGGACTCTTCCTTGGCCGCTTCGGCCACCATGCACTCGGTGGTCAGCATCAGGCCAGCCACGGAGGCGGCGTTCTGCAGCGCGGTGCGCGTCACCTTGGTCGGGTCCAGGATGCCCATCTCGATCATGTCGCCATAGGTGCCGTTCTGGGCGTTGTAGCCGTAGTTGCCCGTGCCGGCGAGCACGGCATTGACGACCACGCTCGGCTCTTCACCGGCGTTGGCGACGATTTCGCGCAGCGGTTGCTCAACGGCGCGCAGCACGATCTTGATGCCGGCGTCCTGGTCGTGGTTGTCGCCCTTGATGGTGCCAGCCGATTGGCGAGCACGCAGCAGCGCCACACCGCCGCCGGCCACGATGCCTTCTTCAACGGCGGCACGGGTGGCGTGCAGCGCGTCTTCGACACGGGCCTTCTTCTCTTTCATTTCGACTTCGGTGGCAGCGCCCACCTTGATCAGCGCCACACCGCCGGCCAGCTTGGCGACGCGCTCTTGCAGCTT
>JANPMR010000456.1:0-2007 GCA_031427055.1 Rubrivivax sp. | reverse complement strand
CCCCACCGATCTCTACATCGCCGAGTCGCTGGCGCGCGAGCGCGGCTTCGAGCTCGTGCTGGCGCAGGCCGACGAGATCCCGGCGCTGCTGGACGCGCGCACCGCGGTGCTGATGCTCACCCACGTCAACTACCGCACCGGGCGCATGCACGACATGGCCGCGTTGTCGCGGGCTGCGCATGACGTCGGCGCTTTGACGGTGTGGGATCTGGCGCACAGTGCCGGCGCGGTGCCGGTGGACCTGACACGCGACGGCGCCGACTTTGCGGTGGGCTGCGGCTACAAGTACCTCAACGGCGGCCCCGGCGCCCCCGCCTTCGTGTGGTCGCACCCGCGCCATGCCGAGCGCTTCTGGCAGCCGCTGGCCGGCTGGATGGGGCACGCCGCGCCCTTCGAGTTCACGCCCGGCTACCGGCCCGCCGCCGGTATCGCGCGCTACCTGTGCGGCACGCCGGCCGTGCTGAGCCTGGCGGCGCTGGAGTGCGGCGTCGACACCGTGCTGGCCGCCGAAGCGATGGGCGGCATGGCCGCGCTGAGGGCCAAGTCGCTGGCCTTGACGCGTCTGTTCGCGCAGCGAGTTCAGGCCACCTGCCCCGACCTGACGCTCGTCTCGCCCGAGGACGACGCGCTGCGCGGCAGCCAGGTCTGCCTCTCGCACGCCGAGAGGGCCTACCCGGTAGTGCAAGCGCTCATCGCGCGCGGCGTCATCGGCGACTTCCGTGCCCCGGACATCCTGCGCTTCGGCTTCACGCCGCTGTACCTGCGCTTCGCTGACGCCTGGGACGCCGCCGAGCATCTGCGCCAGGTTCTGGACAGCGGCGAATGGCGCCGCGCCGAGTTCAACCAGCGCCGCGCGGTGACCTGAAGTGAGCACGGAACAAGCAAGCGGCGGCTGCCCCGTGCAGCACCACGACGCCCAGCTCGACTTCAGCGCCGACATGAGCTACGGCGACTACCTGCATCTCGACGCGGTGCTCAATGCCCAGCACCCGCTGAGCCCGGCGCACGACGAGATGCTGTTCATCGTGCAGCACCAGACCAGCGAGCTGTGGATGAAGCTGATGCTGCACGAGCTGCGCTCGGCCATCGGTCACATCGCGCAAGACGCGCTGCCGGCGGCCTTCAAGGAACTGGCGCGGGTGAGCAAGATCATGGAGCAGCTGGTGCACGCCTGGGACGTGCTGGCCACCATGACGCCGCCCGAGTACAGCGCCATCCGCCCCTACCTGGCCAACAGCAGCGGCTTCCAGAGCTGGCAGTACCGCTGCATCGAGTTCAGCCTGGGCAACAAGAACGCGGCCATGCTCAAGCCCCATGCGCACCGGGCCGATCTGCTGGCCCACGTGGACGCCGCGTGGCGCGCGCCTTCGCTGTACGACGAGGCGTTGCGCCTGCTGGCGCGGCGCGGCGTGGTCGTGCCGGCCACGCACACCGAACGCGACTGGACACAGCCCTACCCCGAGAACGCCGAGGTCGAAGCCGCCTGGCTGACGATCTACCGCACGCCGCAGGCGCACTGGGACCTGTACCAGCTGGGCGAAGAGCTCGCCGACCTGGAAGACGCCTTCCGCCTCTGGCGCTTTCGCCATGTCACGACGGTCGAACGCATCATCGGTTTCAAGCGCGGCACCGGCGGCACCAACGGCGTGGGCTACCTGCGCAAGATGCTCGACACCGTGCTGTTCCCCGAGATCTGGCGCCTGCGCACCGATCTGTGAGGCGAGCCGCCGCCGCGCGCGCTCAGACCTCGCCCGGCCAGGCGCCGCCCAATGCGGCAAAGCGCGCGCGCAGTGCGGCTGACATGTCCGCCGGCAACGGACCCTTCTGCGCCATGCTGACGTTGTGCCGCAAGTGTTCGACCGAGGCCGTGCCCACGATGGCCGTGCTGATGCCGTTCTGAAAGGCGCAAAAGCGCAGCGCCAGTTCGTCCCACGGCAGGCCGGCGGTGTCGTAGGCCAGTTGCTGCATGCGATCCCAATAGGTCTCGCAGTAGTCGCCGCTGGGGCG